>WQVX01000006.1 GCA_009785615.1 Defluviitaleaceae bacterium
ATTGCGTAGGCTCTGTGTGGTTACTCCTATCAATTTTGCAAACTTTCCTATGTCATAATATTTCATAGCCATCACCTATAAAAATTATAACACAAATTATTGCGAATATCAATAATATTTTATAATGTTTTATAATTTAATTTTGACTGTTGATAGCCTCGCTTATTATACCATAACAAAAATCATCAGGGAGCTATAACTTAAATATTTTAGGTGATGTTGACCTTCCTATTATACCATAACAAAAATCATCAGGGAGCTATAACGCAAAATGGCGTTTTAATACCACTTGGAAAATTATACCATAACAAAAATCATCAGGGAGCTATAACTTCTCAAGACGCGGCATTCTCTGCCAAAAAATTATACCATAACAAAAATCATCAGGGAGCTATAACAAGAGATTTGAGAATGCGTCTATCCATAGCATTATACCATAACAAAAATCATCAGGGAGCTATAACAACGCATGGCACACTGAGTCGTGCAATGACATTATACCATAACAAAAATCATCAGGGAGCTATAACATGTCACAATTACAATGGTAGTTTGGAAATATTATACCATAACAAAAATCATCAGGGAGCTATAACGAACAGCGATTGCAGTCCACTGATTTGCATTATACCATAACAAAAATCATCAGGGAGCTATAACTACTAGTCACGCACTTTGACATAAAAAAAATTATACCATAACAAAAATCATCAGGGAGCTATAACCAATTTCGCCGCTCATGCTGCTGATTTGCCATTATACCATAACAAAAATCATCAGGGAGCTATAACATTGCCGTCAAAATGCTTTGAGAAATTCTAATTATACCATAACAAAAATCATCAGGGAGCTATAACAATAACGAACTCTTTTACTCAAGTGACCCCATTATACCATAACAAAAATCATCAGGGAGCTATAACTTCTTGACTATCAAATACATTCTACCACACATTATACCATAACAAAAATCATCAGGGGATATAACCTATAATATCGCTTGCTTTTTTCATTTCCTCTATGATTCACTTCTTGTACATTATAATAATTACAGTTTTCCCTCAAAGCAAATCGATGTGCAGATAGATCTATTTACCTTAGCATATAAGTCCGTATATAATATAGTGAAGCATTCATATGATTGATAACAATGACTCACAGCTTCTTAATAATATTTAGGAAAAGAGGGTATGGATATACATGGATATTGAAAAATTAATGAAAGCAATTGACATTCGCCGTTCTCGGCGTAAATTTCGTGAAATCCCGATCGAACCTCATGATATTACCAAATTAAAGCAGCTTATTGAAGAGTACAATAATGTTGCCAACATTCGCATGGAATTAGTTACAAACAATGGCAAAGCTTTTAACGGATTCACAAAAAGCTATGGCATGTTTTCGGGGGTAAACGACTATATTGGCTTAATTGCAAACAAGGAAGATCATGATGCTGCCGAGCGAATCGGTTACTATGGTGAACTTGTTATTTTACACGCTACAATAATGGGATTAGGTACTTGTTGGGTAGGTGGTACATTTAGCCGTTCAAATATGCCATTTTCTGTAGCGGGAAATGAATCTGTCATAGGTGCCATCATCGTAGGTAATAACGACAAGGATGACAGCTTTAAAGAAAAGATGATTAGGAATTTTTCTCACCGTAAATCCAAAAGCTTAAAAGAAATGTATTCAAGTGATGCCCCGCTACCTGACTGGTTTACACAAGGTATGGAAGCTGTCTCTAAAGCACCATCAGCAATGCATAGACAACCCGTATCATTTACGTATGAGAGCGGGAAGGTTACAGCAGGTGTAAAAGACATTTCCGGCTTTTTAATGGCTTTTGATCTTGGTATAGCCAAGTTGCACTTTGAGCTGGGTGCCGGAGGAGGCAAATGGGCATGGGGCAATAATGGAGAATTTACACATGGCATTGATTCATAGTTTGGAGGCATAACATAATATGAAAAAAATTATTTTACTGGCTATAGCTCTTTGCGCCACAGGGCTAACTGCTTGCAATGAAAGTGGAACAACACAACAAGCGTCTAGCCAAAACTTAATATATCAAGTGCAAGATACGCAACCTACACAAACGCAGTACACTACTGAGCCAATAGGCAATGTTCCGATCATAGAGCTTGAAGAATTTGAAATACAAATTAACTTTGCAAATGATGATTTTTTAAGAACTTTTGATCACATCCATGAACTGGATTATAGCGTAGTTCGCACTGCCCGTGATGGTAGTGCTGATGGGCTAACCGGCGGCGATAACCTAATGATTTGGGCAAATCAGCCTATAACAGACTTCGCTGTATTATTAATTGTCAATGATATTATAGATGAAGAACTAATTTTTATACCTTTGGATAGTTTTGGAACACTTTCTGAATTGAATCCCAACGAAGCTTTTGTTATAAACAATTATTGGGGATTAGGCACATTGCCTTGGAGCGGAATAACATTTACAGAGGAAAGCGGCATAAAACGTTATTTTACACTTCAACAAAGCATGTATGATGGAAACTGGAGATTTTTAGAGTTTGAAAACCGTGTCAACGAACTTCCGAATGATTGGAAGCCTGAATGGTACAATGTTTTGACAGAACAACCAAATATAAGCGAATATGGTTGGCAAATTGCCGCCGAATTTTTGAGTGGCTTTACTACTCTGTTTACCGGGGTTAGCCATGCAGAAATCATTTGGGATGAAGATACACATATGCCTGTAGCTACAGGAAGATTTATACCGGGTTGGGACAGCGAGAGCCAGCAACTATTAACAACATACGAACTTCCGGAGATTTCATTTGCTCCCATAGCAGTAAGATCCTCTGCATTTCTTGATAGGTACGGAAACATAATTACCAATGCGCCATGGGCTTATATCCAACGTTTTGATAATTACACTCAGGAAGATGAGCTAACTTTTTCATACTCTCATCATTATGCAAACCACTTCAAGCTCTTTGACTTTGATAATAGTGGAATACCGGAAATTTTTATTCATTTTCAACAAACATTTGAAGGATGTTATGGCGGATTTTACAGAATATTCAGATATACGGATGGTGCCTACAGAATGTTGGAGATGACAGCTTTTCAAGATGGCGAGCAACTATCATGGGTTAATTTTGGTGAAGTTCATGATTTGTTTATTGATGCTGATGGAAGGATTATAACATTTGTAAACTGTATGCTAAGTGGATCGGAATATGGACACCTTATCCTTACAGATACTCATGCAGAGTTGCATATTATATCCAGCCCCTATATTTGGGAGGAATGGTATCAACATCACCGGGAAGTATGGGATCAAACACCATATGGCCATGAGCGGATAGATAGTTGGGTATTCCATAATCCCACCATTTTTGGAACAGATGTTTCTATATCACCCCTTCATCCACTTACTGATTTAGGTGATGAACTTTTGACTTATTTGCACTCTAAAAGACAAATATAAACGTCCAAATTAAAGAGGTAGAATTATGAATGAAGTGATTTTACAAGCCCACGACTTGTTTAAAACAGCGGGCTTTGACTATGCTGTTTGTGGCGGTTTTGGCATTGATATGTTTGCGGGTAAGGAGCTTCGCTCACATGGAGATTTTGACATTCTGGTGTTTAAGGAAGATAAGCACCGTGCCGTACAGCTTATGATGGACAAAGGCTGGCCTATTTATGGCAGGTTTATGGAAGAAGGTAAACCGGCAACTCAGTATTTGTTTTACAAAATAAGTAACATTACAGATAACTTCTGGGACGATTGCATAAACATGTGGACTATAAAGCCCAATTGCTTACCGGAAATGTATAAATTCGACCGCTTACAGGGAGATATATACTCTTACAAACCCCACAAATGGCATGTGCAAAATTTTGAATTTATTGAGCTTGAGTTTGACACAAGAGAGGGAAATGATTACGTGGTGAGAGAAAACCCACGAATAACCCGCCCGCTGGATAAAGCAATTTTATACCGTGATGGCATACCCTATCTTGCGCCGGAAATTATACTGTTTTATAAATCAGATAAATATTCTTCCGAAAGTCCATATGCAAAACCCAGAACAGAAAGCGACTTTAAGGCGATTATGCCAATACTTCCTGAAGAAAGCAAAAAGTGGCTTTTGGATGCCATAGATGCAACATACCCTGATGGATATGAATGGCTGGATGGGTTGCTATAAAAAATCAGAAAAATATAATTTAAAGCCCCTCTTGAAGGCTGTGATTTGGCCTTTGAGAGGGGCTTTTTGTTAGATATATTTGTAAGGATATGTATGAGAATTTTTCTGCAAAATCATATCACAAAGCCCTTTTTCATGAACAATCACATGATTCAACCGATGACAAAATGAGACCGGTTTGGGCACGGTCGTTTTCGCTTGCATTGTGCGTTAATACGATGTATAATTAAGTAGACCAGTTGGGTGGTGCTTTTGATTGGAGAAATTTATGACGAAAAAATCTGATGGTGTAGCACAGGCTGTCACCACAATAATTTCTGATATGATGGAACGCATTATGGATAGAGTTTTACAAACTGACCCCTTTATACCTGAAAATCACAGAGCTGCAAAACCATTGTATGCCGCTCTTGTTCCTGATGAGATTTTCAAAGGATCGCATTTTGAACGTAGGTTTGTTACACCGTTCGGAAGTGTGTGGGAAAAGCTAGCGGTCGTTGTATCTACCGAGATGCATGGTAGTTGTGAGCAAGGCAAATTGATTGAAGGCACGATAAAAAGTGAGAGGTTACGCCGTATACAGGAAACATTAAATAAACTTGAGCATTCGGGGCGTGGCAAAGAAGGTAAAGTTCGCCCCAATTGGTTGAATGAACTTAAATATATACTGGCTGGAGATGGCGAAGTTGTGCCTGTTTCGGTTATGTGTGATTTGTTCATAGATAGCATTACAACCGGCAAAAAGTATGCTTTTGAGTTAAAAGCCCCGTTGCCAAATAGTGATCAAACAAAAGTCAGCAAAGAGAAAATGTTTAAGTTGCTGGCTATGGAAAATTATCCTGTGGATGCTGCGTACTATGCCCTCCCTTATAATCCATATGGTACAAAAGAAAATTACGCATGGTCTTTCCCCTTGCGTTGGTTCGATATGAAAAATGACCCTTCTGTACTTATAGGGAGCGAATTTTGGGATTTAATCGGCGGTGAAGGAACATATGGAGCCTTTATAACATCAGTAAATGCCTTGGGTGTAGAGTATCGTGAGCGCATTTATCGTGAATATCTAGGTATTGAACCACCAGAACATTCTTCGCCAACTGTGCTGAAGTAGGAGGATAAATGAAAACAACTTTTACGGCTATTGACCTGTTTGCAGGAATCGGTGGTTTTCGCATGGCTATCGAAAGATGCGGTGGACAAACTATTGCATTTTCGGAGATAAATTCTGACGCCATTAGCGCTTACATTGAAAACTACAACGAAGAATCATCTGCAAATCTCGGAGATATAACTAAATTAGATGATTTACCGCAACATGACTTGCTAACTGCCGGTGTTCCATGTCAAAGTTGGTCTATCGCCGGAAGAAATCTTGGATTTGATGATGATAGAGGGCAACTTTGGAATGATGCCCTTTTTCTGTTAAAAAAGTCGCGCCCTAAAGTGTTTATTTTTGAGAATGTGAAGGGTTTAGCAGACCCAAGAAATAAAGATGCTCTTGATTACATAATGAATCGAATTAAAGAAGCCGGCTACCATGCTGATTACTATGTCCTAGATTCTTTCGATTATGGAGTTCCGCAAAGTCGGGTCAGAATTTACATAATCGGATTTTTGGATGCTTGTTTTCATGATGCTTTTTTTCTGCCTCGCAAAGTAGATAGCCATGTAAAACTAATAGACATTTTGGATGATGAAGTAATTTTTGCCCCATCATCAAGCAAAACAGAGCAAAACACAAAAATATACCCCTTTCCTTCGACCGGCGTAACTAGCCTCTCGAGCAACAATAACGGGTTTAATGACTATTTTCTTTTTAACGATTTGAGAAATGGACACACTACTATCCACTCGTGGGATATGATTGATACGACTGACAGGCAAAAAGAGATATGTCTTTTACTGCTTCGTAACAGGCGTAAAAAAGACTTTGGCCCTCTTGATGGAAACCCTTTATCATTAGTACAATTCCAACAACTTGACTACACAATTACCGAAAATGAGCTAGATGAGCTTGTTTCTATTGATATTTTGAAAAAAGAGAAGTATTCGTATGCCATAATTAGGGATCCCGATGGTAGTTTGACACCTGCCGAGATGATTATTTTATCAAAAGAAAAAAAGGGTATCATCACACCAGATGAAATTGTTTGTGACCGTGAAATAAAAATCAACAAAGTGAATATCACAGAAACACTTAACTCACTGAAAAGCAAGGGAATTGTTGATTGTTGCGAGGAACGTTATGAGTTTAGATACACCAAAATAAGTACAGGTTTATTTGGGATAAATCGTATTTTTTTACCAAGCTCAAACATTTTTCCAACTTTGGTTGCAAGTGATAGCAATGATTTCCTTACCCCTGTTCACATTACGGCAAACAATGTTATGGAATACAGAAAAGACTTCATGGAACACGTTCTTAACAAAAAGGCATATAGAAAAATCTCTAAAACAGAAGCATTGCGAATACAGGGATTTCCGGAAGATTTTCAACTTCCGGAATCTCGCTCTCGTTGGATGAAGTTGGTTGGCAATAGCGTAGCTGTGCCGGTTATTGAAAAACTAATAACCGCCATTAAGGCAACCGACGTTTTTAATTTAGATTACGCCATTGAGCCATATATGCACAAAGATTCACTTGCTGCACCAAGTCATTATTACGGACAGATGAGCTTATTTGAAGCATGAAATAACGATAAAATTCAGGAAAAATTATAAGGGGATTTGTAAATATGGAAACTCAAAAAGAACAATTGACAATAGAATTACTCTGCTCTGCAACAAAAGAGTTTTGTCAATCTGAAAATCAACTTGATTTTCCAGAGTTGGTTGGCGTAACTGATGGAAAAGCAGTAGGCACTTTTGTTGAGCATAGGCTGAAAAATTATCTGTCGAAAAGATTTATTGTAGTGGTAGGCAATAGTGCATCTGGCATAGACCTACCTTCGCCAGAAATAAATACAGACATTAAGGTGACTTCACATCGTCAACCACAATCATCATGCCCTTATAAATCTTCTCGACAAAAGATTTTTGGGCTTGGCTATAACTTGCTTGTGCTTGTTTATGATAAAAAAGATGTTGATGGTACAAGCAAGTTGAGATTTCAAAATTGTACCTTTGTATCACAAGAGTGTACTGCTGATTTTACAACAACAAAACGTCTTGCAGAGATGCTAAAAGATGGGGCGATAAAAGAGGACATACTCTCTTATTTTATGGATAAAAACATACCTGGTGATGAAATTACGTTAGAGCAGTTAGCTGATGAAGTTTTAGAGCGTGGTGTAGTACAGGGATATTTAACTATATCCAATGCTCTACAATGGAGATTGCAATATCAGAGAGTTATAACACTTTCTAATAGTGTGGACGGAGTTGTAAATTATGATTACAAAAAATAAAAGTGCCGCTAAAATCGAATATGGAGATTATCAAACACCTATTTCGTTTGCCCATTCCGTTTGTGTTAAGCTAAAAGATCGGTATAACCTATCCCCTACTGTGATTTTTGAACCAACATTTGGAGTAGGTAACTTTATTGAAAGTGCCTTGATTGAATTTGAAGATGTACAGACAGCATACGGCGTTGAGATTGGTAGTGATTACTACACGCTAACAAAAGAAAGATTGTTAGGTAAAGGATTTTTTGGTATTTTCTCCCTATATAATGACGATATATTTTCTTTTGATTTTAGCAACATCAAGGAAAGTGTTTCAAAAGATGAAAATATCTTGATAATCGGTAATCCACCGTGGGCAACAAACTCTCAATTATCATCAATGAATAGCTACAATCTACCCTTAAAAGGTAACTTCAAGAGTTATTCTGGTCTTGATGCTATAACTGGTAAAGGAAATTTTGATATAGCAGAGTACATATTGTTGCAGATGTTAAGTGAATTTTCTGATTATAACTGCACCCTTGCTATGCTATGCAAAACCATTGTGGCAAAAAACATCATCAGAGATATTGGTAAATATAACTTCAGTATTGATACGGCAGATTTATATATTTTCAATGCAAATGAAGTATTTGGCGTTAGCTGCGATGCCGCCTTATTTGTAGTAAAACTTGGCGAAAACGATTCCACAATTTGTAGTGTTTATGATTACTACACAAATACCAAAGAACGTCAATTTGGATGGCTTAATGGTGCTTTTTTTTCTGATATTTCAACATTTACAAATTTAATAAATGTTAATGGGGTATGTCAATTTGAATGGCGTCAAGGTGTCAAACATGATTGTTCTAAGGTTATGGAGTTGAAGTACGATACAGATGGTAATTTTATAAACGGATTTGGTGATGTTTTGAAGTTGCCGATAGGTCAATTTGTCTTTCCTCTTGTAAAGAGTTCAGATATAAAAGCAGATGAAATAACAGAAACGAGAAAGCACGTTATTATAACTCAAAGACGAGTTAATGCTGATACGTCCACAATCCAACTCAAAGAAAAAGTGGTTTGGGAATACTTGAAGCGGTATGAGAACTTACTAGACGCTCGAAAATCTATTATATACAAAAAATCCCCCAAATTTTCGATTTTTGGGATAGGTGATTACTCTTTTGCAAGATATAAAGTGGGCATATCCGGCTTTTATAAAGAGCCAAAATTTGCCCTTATCACTAATGATATTCCTATAATGTTGGACGATACTTGTTATTTTTTAAGTTTCCACAAACTTGAAGATGCTGTTATAACTGTAGCTTTATTGAATAGCATTGAGTGCCGTCAATTTTTGAAGTCCATAGCATTTTTGGATTCAAAACGCCCATACACTAAAGAAATTCTAAAAAGAATTGACATTTTAAAGCTGTTAGAAATCATTTCTTTTGAGAGTGTAGCAAGGTATGCCGTGAATATGAAGGGCAAGTATAGCATTACCTTAACACACTACCATAACTATATAGCAAGGTTGAATGGGAAAACTGACTATAATAGCGAGTTTGAACAAACAAGTTTGACTATAGCATTACCTTAACACACTACCATAACTATATAGCAAGGTTGAATGGGAAAACTGACTATAATAGCGAGTTTGAACAAACAAGTTTGACTTTTGCATAGAAAATATTGAGGTAATATTCAACCCATTGAAATACTGTCTTGGCGGCCAATCCAGTATTTCAAGAGTTGATTACAGCTTCTTATACAACAATATCAATGCTATTTTGACGAGGAACGGAACTGTTTCTATTTGCGCTTCCGCTAATGGTATCACCAATAACAACATTAAATTCACCCGGGATATATCCGGAATCAGCATATGAATTTTTCGGATTGTTTCCGGCCGAAAATTCACATTCACTACACTCTTCATAACTTTCAGCCGCAGTGTTCAAGTCGTTCATTGCATAGCCCAGGTGCCTAAATGTATCGACTTGTTTTTCTTTGCCCTCGGCTTGTAACGCCTGACCTTCTTCAATGGCAAGTGAGTTTCCATCTGTTATGCCATTCCGTTCGCGAATCCTACCATGCCTATAGGTTGAATTTGCAATTCCTTGATTTTGTATAGCTAGTTGAATGTTGTTTTGGGCACTTATAATGCCTATCATAGAATTTACTCCTAACATATTTTCGCTTCCTTCCTGTTAAAAGCTGTGTTTACAACTTTTAAAATTTTCATGGTTTGATTACACGTGTAGCCGTTTTGATTAAATAATGTGAGCTTGATCATATTTCCGCTTGCCTTTTGTGAGTCTATTTCTTATAATTTAAGCAAATATACTCACAACAATTGCACAAGTTATGGTTATGCCCTGCATGATTACATGTGTAGTCAATAAATATATCGGCTTGAGCGCACACTAACTTTAACTGTGAAATAAAACTAAAGGGGGATTCTCGTGCAACGCAATATCTCTAGTGCAGAGTGGCGCATTATGCAAGTGCTTTGGGAATGCAGTGAGCCAATGACATCCGCTGAGGTTGTGCAAAAGACAAAAGATGAACGTGAACGCAGTCCAAAAACCATCAAGACGCTTTTGCAAAGGCTTGTAACAAAAGGATTTGTGGATTTTTCAGTGGATCCTATTGATAGCCGTATATATCATTATTTTTCAAAAGTAAGCGAGGATGAATGTATCGAAAGAGAAAATTTAAATTTTCTTTCGCTTTACTACAAGGGCAATGTTGGTGGGATGTTAGCACGTTTTATCGGTGACAGCAACTTGACAAGCGAGCAAATTACAGAGCTTACCGCGCTATTGAATGCCAAAAAGGAGGATACGCCATGACATGGAGCAGCATCTTATATGGGCATATCCTCCCATCAATAGTTCGTACTAATATCTTGCTATCACTTTTGTTTGGCAGAGCACTATTTGCTACTTTGGCACTCTCTATCTTGATAATGTTGATTATCTTTGTGCGCAAAAACAATCTTGCACCAAATATCCGTTCATATTTGTGGATGCTATGTGTCCCCACTCTATTTATCCCGTTTGAGCGCAGTGCTGTAATTCTCAGGCAAGGCCAAGTCTTAGATTTGTATGCAATATTCCAAAGTTTTGTTTCATTAGAATTACTTCCAATACTGTATATATTGCCTACCTATGTTTGGTTGTTAGGATTTATTATGTACGCGATTAAAACTCATAGGGAGCATGGAAAGACAATACATCTACTTAAAATCGGTAAAATAACTAGCTGTGCAGCATATTACTATAAAGGCCGTTCACATATCTACACCCCGCCAAACTTTGAAGAAGCCTACAGCCCAAAAGAGCGCGAGATGCTGTTAGCCCATGAAGAACAGCACATCAAACAATTGGATCCGCTTTTGTTTCTATTCTTGCAGGGCATAAAATGTGTGTTTTGGTTTAACCCACTTGTACATAAAGCAGTGCAATACATTCGTCATGACCGAGAGCTTTTATGCGATGAGCGCGTAAATTTTAATTATTCTAAAATTGACTATGGTATGCTTCTGCTAAGTGAAGCACAAAAAGCATTGCCTGCTTACCCTCTGGTAGGAATCGCTTCCCAACCTGCCGGGATTTATGAGCGCGTTATAGCATGTACCCGTCCTTTTTCAAGAAGCAAAAAAGCTGCAATTACTGTTGCATGTATTGCAATTTTTTTATTTGCAGTTGGTTCCATTGGATTTATAAGACCGATAGTCTATAATCCCATGGAAACTACCATTGCACATGCAGATGATTTAAGCTTTACGCATATTGAGGGATTTGAAAGATTTATTTTGTTACAACAAGATGGCATCACTATCAGCCGGGATCTTTATCAGTATGCTATTGCAGAAGGGTTTAAAACGGATGATAATCTGTTTTTGACAGTAATTCAAGTAAGAAGGCCAACAATGTTTTCTTCATCTATAATATCTCGAGGATTCTTATTTACAATCAGTGACTTAAATACCGGTGAAATATTTTTTGCCAATTATGATGTAGAGTTTAGTTTACATAGTTTATGGGGTATGTTTTATAGAATTTTATAGAACAAGTTGAAAATACAATGGAAAATCAAAAAAATCCCCTTGAAATATTCACAGGGGAATGGTAAAATGATCTTGTAACATAGTAACAAAAAAGCAACGTCCACAACACTGACGATTAGTGTTGCGGAGGCTGTAGGAGACCTCAGAAATCACCTACAGGCACAAGGTTAGAGCTTGCCGCTGCATAATTATTATATATTAAAAGCCTGTTTTTTTCAACTGCAAATGGCTTTTGTATGTTGTTATTAATATGTTTGTTGAGTGCTAAGTTTGTGCGTGTAGGTGATTGCGGCAATTTATTGTCGTGGTTGTCTGCACGCTTTTTGTTTGTCCTTTTCATCTTGAGTCCTATTTCTGTCGGTCGAGGTAGATTTTATCTATCCAGAATAGGCTCTGATGAAGAGGGCTATTTTTTTGACCATAAATATCAAAATCAGTAATAAAGTTATTTAAAAGTACTAGCATATTTTACATAATCATAGTAATATTGTACTAGATATGGTGCTACTTTATGTAGATTATAAGGAGGAATTTTGCTATGTCACAGTATTTAATGGCTCTTGATCAAGGCACAACCAGTTCAAGATGCATTTTGTTTGACAAAGGCGGCAATATCAAAAGCTTAGCTCAAAAGGAGTTTAAGCAGATTTTTCCACAACCGGGATGGGTAGAGCATGATCCTATGGAGATTTGGTCAAGTCAAATTTCTGTTGCAACAGAAGCAAAAGCGAAGCTTGGCCTAGATGCCGCAGACATCGCTGCCATTGGTATTACAAACCAGCGCGAAACAACAATAGTATGGGACAAAAATACAGGAAAGCCCGTGTACAATGCCATTGTATGGCAATGTCGCCGCACATCTGCATATTGCGACACTTTAAAAGAAAGTGGTTTTGAAAAGCAGATAAAAGAAAAAACGGGGCTTATTGTAGATGCTTATTTCTCCGGCACTAAGGTTCGCTGGATTCTTGAAAACGTTGATGGCGCACGCGAAGCAGCAGAAAAAGGTGATCTTCTTTTTGGAACAGTAGATAGCTGGCTAATTTGGAACTTAACCAAAGGAAAAATCCATGTGACAGACTATACTAATGCTTCCAGAACCATGCTGTTTAACATCCACACGCTGGACTGGGATGACGAAATCTTGAAAGAATTGAACATCCCACGTAGTATGTTGCCGGAAGTTAAGCCGTCAAGTCATGTATACGGGACAATTGATGCAAGTATGTTGGGCGGAGAAATCAAAATTGCCGGTATCGCCGGCGACCAGCAGGCCGCACTCTTTGGGCAGTGTTGCTTTGAAGAAGGCATGGTAAAAAACACCTATGGAACAGGATGCTTCATTTTAATGCAAACCGGAGAAAAAGCCGTTACATCTAAAAACGGGCTTTTAACAACGATTGCCTGGGGCGAAGGCGGCAAAGCAGAGTATGCACTGGAAGGCAGTGTATTTATTGCCGGTGCCGCTATTCAATGGCTTAGAGACGGTCTTAGAATGATTGACAATGCTGCATTTACTGAGGCATATGCTAATAAAGTGGAAGATTCCAATGGAGTATATGTAGTGCCTGCCTTTGTGGGTCTTGGTGCCCCTTACTGGGATCAATACGCTCGCGGAATAGTAGTTGGCCTAACCCGTGGCGTAGAGAAAGAGCACTTTGTTCGTGCAACCGTTGAGTCTCTTGCATATCAAAGCTACGATGTTATCAAAGCTATGGAAGCTGATGCAGGGATAGCTTTAAAGGCTATCCGCGTAGATGGAGGAGCTTCAATTAACAATTTCTTAATGCAATTTCAGTCCGATATTTTGGGAGTGGATGTTATTCGTCCGGCAGTGGTTGAGACTACAGCCTTGGGAGCAGTGTATTTGGCCGGCTTAGCTGTGGGCTTTTATGCTGACAAGGACGACATTAAGCGCAATGTAAGTGTAGACAAAATCTTCCGCCCCGATATTGTAGATTCTACACGCGAAAGCCTTCTTGAGGGCTGGAAAGAAGCCGTTAAACGTTCCTTTGGATGGGCAAAGCCATAATATTATAGATTGAATTAGGGGGATTTACATGATTTTAAGTGAATTTTTAGGAACAATAATGTTAGTTTTTCTTGGTGACTCTGTGGTTGCTAATGTGCTGTTAAAAGGCACAAAAAGCCATGGATCCGGCGGTACATTTATCGTTTTAGGTTGGATGGTTGCTGTTGCGGTTCCTGTATTAATGTTTGGATGGATAGGCGGGGCACATTTTAATCCGGCTGTAACATTGGGGCTTGCTTTATATGGCGCGTTTGACTTTGCACTGGTTCCTGCTTATATAGGTGCTCAAATGGCAGGCGGCTTTGTTGGTGCTGTTTTAACATACATTTTTTATCGCCCACATTTTAATGTCACCGAGGATAAAGATGCTAAATTGGCGGTGTTCTGCAATAGCCCTGCTATTCGCAGTACTGTTGATAATTGCATCAGCGAGTTTTTAGCAACATTTGTTCTTGTTTTTGCTATAATTGGCGCACTAGTTGCAAATCCGACAGGAATCGCCGGAGATTCCGGCCTTGGTATTGCATGGATTATCTTGGCTATAGGTACAGCTCTTGGCGGAACCACAGGCTATGCAATAAATCCGGCTCGTGACCTAAGCCCCAGAATAGCTTATGCACTACTTCCCATCAAGGATAAAAGGGATCCTGATTGGGCGTACTCTTGGATACCAACAGTTATGCCACTTTTAGGTGGTGTTGCTGCCGGAGCTTTAGGTGCTGTTGTGTTTTTATAGTAGCAGTCAACATATAATGCTAAAAATCACATTAAATGCATAAAAAAAGAAGCTATGTTCATAGCCGGCAAAATGACCATAACGGCAACTTTGACATGCTATGAACACAGCTTCTTAGTAGTTTACACAACGCAATTCAAAATATGATTGCGGATGGGCGCAAACCCGGCATCCTTTTGGGGCAGACTCTGCATCTACCAGATGTCCGCAATTTCTGCATATCCATACATTTTTTTCATTTTTATTAAATACTTTGTCATTGTTCAAATTATCAAGAAGTTTAAGATATCTTTCTTCGTGATCTTTTTCGATATCTCCTACTTGCTCAAAAAGGAGTGCAATTTTATCAAAACCTTCTTCTTTGGCCTCTTTAGCCATACGCTTATACATGGCAGTCCATTCTTCATTTTCACCTTCAGCCGCAGCTTTCAGGTTTTCGGCGGTTGATGGAATGTTGCCACCGCAAAGTAGCTTGTACCACATTTTAGCATGTTCTCTTTCATTTCCGGCGGTTTCTTCAAATATCCCTGCAATTTGTTCGTAGCCATCTTTTTTAGCTTTTCCGGCAAAAAACGTGTACTTATTACGAGCCATTGATTCGCCCGCAAAAGCTTCCCACAAGTTTTTTTCTGTTTTTGTCCCTTTCAAATCGGCCATAATATCCTCCTTAGGAAATTTAATTAACAATGCAATATGCAACAAATATTACCATTTGAAGTGTAACTTACTGTATATGAATAATTCAATATTCTTCCTATATAAATTTTACGTTTTTCAAAAGTTTATTTACCAACTGTATACTTGGAGGCTTTGTTCCTTGGGTAGTTATAGTCCCGGCAGAAGCTGCCATAGCTAATGCCGCAGCTTCCCGCAGATTCATACCTTTACTAAAAGCATATACTAAAGCACCTACCATGCTATCACCTGCGCCTACTGTTGAGAGTGCGTTAATATTTAGCCCCGGGGAATAAAACGTATCTTTTGCTGTAACAAACAGTGCGCCATCTGCCCCCATAGAAAGTGCAATCATTTTAATCCCTTTATCTATTAATTGCCGGCAAAGACAGGTGCATTCTTTTAACGAAAGTTCAAGTTCATCTTCTTTGCGGAAATATTGCATAAATTCAAATTTATTAGGCTTAATATAGTCAGGTTTTGCTTCTAAGGCATTACGAAAAGATTGACCATCTGCATCAAAAAAAACCGATGCACCCTTTTTTTTAACCATATGGATCAAATTAGTGTAAATATCCGTATCTATACCCGGTGGCAAGCTTCCCGAAAAGACGAAAATAGTATTTGAATCGGCATAATTCAGCAGCTTTTTTTTGAGAATTTTTAATTCATATGCGGTTACAGTTGCACCCGGTTCGTTAAATTCTGTGATTCCGTGGGCGGTACTTAAAATTTTTAGGTTAGTGCGAGTAGTTTCTTTAATTTTTACAAAATCTGTTTTGATTTCTAAATTTTTTAGTATTTGTGCAATTTCTGCCCCTGAGTCTCCGCCCAAAAAGCCCATTGCCAGAGAATCTCCTCCAAGGGCTGCTATCATTTTAGAAACATTAATCCCCTTGCCGCCTGCGTCTGAAATCACATTTTTAAGGCGATTAAGACCCCCTGTAACAAAAGAATTTGTTTGGGCGGTTTTATCAATCGCAGGATTTAGGGTAAGAGTAATAATTTTGTTCATATTTTACATGTTATTTCCTTTCGATAGGGCGGTTTGCGAGTCCGGTTTTTCGCAGGGAAGCCCTCTTGGGTGAATTGTATCAAGTTTCAACAAAAATTTCAACACTCGTCACATCATCCAACCGGTGACAAAATGAGACCGGTTGCGTACACCGGTTTCCGCTGTTCATCACTGTTTAATGGCATTTTGCCAATGAATTTACTCGCGGAATTTGTTGAATGTACAAGAAGCCGGATCCGGCTTCTAAGCAAGTTTGCCCAACGACTCACTGCACCACGAAATTAAAAAAACCGCCTATATTTTAGGCGGAGATCAGCACTTGCAAAATTTACAAGTTCATGTTACTATCTGTTTACAAGTTTAGCTTGTTGTAGCAGTTAAGACAGCTACAGCGTTCGGAAAGGTACTAGCAATACACCAACCGACGCTTGCAGGGATGATGTAGCTCATCATCCGCACACAAACACAGGAAACCTATCGCTGTAGTAATAGACATTATACTCTATTTCCGCTTGTAGTACAAGAAAGGCGCGAAAAGGCCGCGGGAAGCAGAGTTGTGTTTATTTTGCAGATGGATTTATAGGTAGCTTGTTGTTTGAGTCCTTTTACATACTATTTTATATTATGATAACTGGGCGTGTGGGTGATTTCAACCTTTAGGGTTGACTCCCTGCACGCCTTTTTGCGTACTCACAAATATCAATATCTACTTTTCTAACTGTGAACGGAGTAATTCAAGTTGTTTATGAAGTTCTATGTTTTCTGCATCTTTCAATCTTTTTTAGTTCTTCTTCCGTTTCAGCATTGATTAATTTTAACCACAAATCTCTACTACTATCCGTGTCTGTAAGTGGCGGAAATTTCTTTAATTCATAAAATTGCAGCACCATTTTGTCCGTTAAGGGTTCATGAGTTGTAACTTCAAGACATTGGAATTCATGGTGAAACTTTTTTGGGAATGTAGACGCAAATGCGCAGACAAAAAAGCGTAGTTACGATATTGGCATGGATTAAAAACTTCAAATCATATTTAACTGAATAAGGGCTTCCACTCTATTGTTTCTGAGAGAGAAGCCCTACCTACATTACAAAGGCAAGAGTCATTTTTTATACTTGTCATAATGCACTAGCGCCTTCACTCTATCGTTGTTGATGGGTCTAAAGCACATGTGTTCTGATAGGATCTAAAGTCATCCAAATAATTTTTCAATAAATGATTTTTGTGGATTAGCTCTACTTCTAGTCGTACTGGCACGTGGGGTATGTGTAGTTGATGGTGGTTGAACATTGTTGAGTTTTTGAGTCAACACTTTAACACCAGTCCCAACTATAGATGCCTCTCCAATAGCATTAGCATCAACTTTGATTAAATTTACATTAGTACAATTTCCGGCAGATGAGTTTTGTCCAGAATTATCATTTTTGCTAAAACTTTCTGCAACATTGTCAGAAAGTGTCGAGAGTATTTCTATCAAGCTCATTTTAAACACACTCCTTTAATTTTTAATTTCACCTAAGTTTGTTACTATTTGTCCTTTGCGGCAAATGACTCTTGCTAGAAAAAATGTACTACTTCCGAACGCTGTAGCGAACTACAGCAATCTAATCTTGTAACAGATAGTAACATGTATTTGTAAATTTTGCAAGTTAGAATCTCCTCCTAAAATTTAGGCAATTTTTTTATTTCTGCGAAGCAGTGAGAAAATGTACAAATTTGTTTGCATATTCAATAATTTGCATTGTACTGTGCGGACAACCGTGCTAAAATTATACAAAGACTAAACAGCTTCTAAGTCTAACTACAGAACATAGGTGGTGCAAATATGGATATTGATTGGATTACCCCTAAAGAAGTCGGTGATAAGTGGGGTATAAAAGAGCGGCGTGTTCAAATTATGTGTTCAAGAGGGCAAATACCGGGTGTGGTTCGCAAAGGTCGTATGTGGTTAATTCCAAAAGACACGCCCAAACCCATCGACGGTAGAACAAAGGCCGGCAGGGAACTAAAACGCAATCAAAATGCAGAGTGAGGTTGAGCTATGGCTATTGAGGCAGAATTGCTTTCTGTTGCCAAGTTAGAGGGAGATAGCGAAGAGGCTAAAGTTCCTGTTGTTGACCCTCGAAACTCATTAAACGATTTAACAGGAAAAGAATGGTTGCCGGAAACAAAAAGCTTCTTTTACCAAAAGGGGCTTGGTTCAAAGCACCCCCATGCACAAATTGAACGGTTACACCCTGCGCCGTATTCGTTTCAAGATATTGCTCGCCTTATTTTGTTTTTTACAAAAAATGGCGAGTTGGTTTTAGACCCGTTTGGGGGTGTTGGCTCTACTGCAAAAGCTTGTGCATTAAACAATAGAATTTGTACAAGCATAGAATTATCGCCTGAGTGGCACGATTTGTCAATTAAGCGTTTAGAAACAGAGGTTGAGGCGGATTCATCACTTAATCACACCTTCATCAATGCAGACTGTATCCCTACGCTAAAAGCTTTTGACGATGCCATTTTTGATTTCGTAGTAACAAGTCCTCCCTATTGGGCTATCTTGAATAAAAAAGCAGACCACAAGGTAAAAAAGGGGCGCGTTTCTCAAAACCTTGCTACCAACTATTCAAACAGCGATAAGGATTTGGGAAATATTGAAAAATACGAGGATTTTTTAGACACGCTGGTTTATGATGTTTTCAAAGAATGCGGACGTGTTCTAAGAGAAAAGAAGTATATGTGTATCGTAGTTTCGGATTTTAGAAACAAATCTGAATTTATTAGCTTCCATAGCGACTTAATTCAAAAATTGTCGCATATAGAGGTTGGTGGTGATTGCAAGTTGACTTTACAAGGTGTAAAAATTCTTGTGCAAAATCATAAGGGTCTGTTACCATATGGTTATCCGTTTGCTTATGTGGAAAATATTCACCATCAGTATATTTTAATTTTCAGAAAAACCCGTAAGGGGAAATGATATGGAATTTAACCGAGTTTATAACGCTGATAGCGATGTCATGCTGAGTGAAATTTTGTCAAAAGGCATTAAGTTTGATTTGATATTGACTGACCCTCCTTATAATCTAAATAAAGACTTTGGCAATGACAGCGACAAGCTACCGTTGCCAAAGTTTCTTGATGTTACAAAAAAGCGGATTGGCCTTTGTAGGGATTTGCTATCTCCCACGGGTAGCATTGTTTGGTTTGGAATACATAATTACATAGGTTTCATACAAGTGATTATGTATGAATCAGAGTTGCATTATCGCCGCATGAATATATGGCGATACGAAAATGGATTTAGCAGAACTAAAACCTCTCCGGCTACACAATATGAGCCGTTTTTGTGGTATTCTAAATCCCCAAAAAAATGGACATACAACGCAGATGATGTTCGAGTGCCTTATAAAAGCTCTGAGCGGTTGAAAACTCCTGTGTACTACAAAGGCAAAAATGGAGAACGTAAGGAATGGAAACCAAATCCGAACGGTGCATTGCGTGGCGATGTTTGGGAATATCCAACATTGGCAGGCAATTTATACAAAGAAGAGCGCACAGAACATCCAACGCAAAAACCGATTTCTCTTTTTTATGATTTGATTAGGGCGTTTTGCCCCAAAAATGCAGATGGAAAGTATGAGGGTGTTATCCTTGATCCATTCCACGGTTCGGGTACGTTGGGGATATGTTGTGAAATGTTAAACCGTGAAGGCCATAATATTTCATGGATTGGCATTGAAATTGAAAAATCTTGGTGTGACATTGCAGAATCAAGGCTTGAAAAATTAGAAGGAAAAATTATACAAATAGAATTAGATAAATTAAATTAGATAAACACAGTCGGGGGTAGTTATGATACGTTTTCCAAATCCGGGATCGGATATTACGTCATTTTTACGCATTTATAAGACGCTTTACACATATCTGAATGGGCAGTCTTGGTTCACACTTGATGATATGTCTGCAATTTTAACACAAATGAATTTGGCGGCTTCATCCGGTCATGTTGGGGAGCAAGCACTGACATTGTCTACAAGAGCAGACAGAAGCCGTGACCCACTATACAACCAATCAAAAATGTATGCCGAACTTTACAGAACACTTGGCTGGATGGTGTCGGACGCTCCCGATGCCGTATTAAAATTTAGGTTTACCTTGCTTGGCGACCATGCTGCCATTGCAGACATAGACCCCAAAGCAATTTTTGAAGAAAGTATACTTGGAATAAATTATCCAAATAAAATTATAGCAGTTAAATCAACGGAAGCATCTCGCGTGTTTGCAACTATTTTGAAAGTAGCTATAAGGCTGGATGGTTATATATGCCGTGACGAAATTATTGTAGGTATTATGAACAATGATGATATTGGCGAAGATAACATTGACGACATTGTAGCCAAAATAAAAGCGATTAGGGGAAGCATAACAAAGCTTTCAGATGCTATTATGGAATTGTCAAAACGTGTCGGGATACTAAAAATCACAATGGAAAACTACACTCGTTTTCCGCTTGCAGCTTTAACTTATTGTGGTTGGTTTGAAAAAGAGAGAACTAAACAGTTTTATCCGAAAGGACGACCAATAGTTATGTTTCGGATAACAGAGTATGGAGAAAAACGAGCTGATGAAATTAAATCACTTTTTGATATTCGGCTGGCAGATTATGAATCGTACTCAATAAAAAAGAAAGAATCGCTTGTGCGTTTAGGCTTTTATACAATGCTCCAACGTTCTAAATTTGATATTTCTTCTGTTGTTAATCAAATTAAAAAAGATCAAGCTGTTTTAAAAAATGAAATTGCAAACAAGGCTATTTTGTTTTCTCCTTACCAAACAATTCGCCCTGAAGTTGCTGATGACATTTTGGGTCATATACGTCAACATTCCAATAGCACTATTATAGATTTAATATGCACAAAAAATGGCGGAATTCTTACTGTAGAAAATCTCACTCGCCAAGTAACAACAGTTAGATTAAATCAACTTGGAGATATATCAAGTATTGCAAAAGCAGAAAACGAAATAGCCATTAAAATTCTTTCGCTTATTGAATTGGGCAAGTCTGATAGGAAAATAGCCGATATACTCCACTCTGAAAATATCGACTCTCTACAATCAATATTTTATCCGCTGGTTGCTGATTTGTTTGATATAATAGGGTTCAATTGCCGAGCATCACGGGCCGGCATCAATTATGAACGTTGGGATGCAATAGCAATTGATGCCGAATGTAGTATTCCGATTGAAATAAAATCTCCAACAGAAGAACGGTTTATTTCTGTAAAAGCTGTTCGGCAAGCTCTTGAAAACAAAGTTGTTTTGCTTTCAAGAAAGTCATATAAAACAGATTGGGATAGCGTTTCGCTGGCTGTTGGCTACAATCTTCCTAAAGAACGAGCCGAAGTTTCCAGACTTATTGCCGATATAAAAAATACATTCAATATAAAAATTGGTGTCATTGATTTACACTCTTTACTGATGATAGCGAGTGCTGCCCTCAGAGGGGATAACGCGGATAGAGTAAGTGAAATACGCCAAATGGAGGGTTTGATCAATGTCGAAAGTTTTTAGGCAACAAACATATAGAGAAACGGTTGGCATCTACACAGATAACACTAACATAAGTAGTATATCGCACGAAATTAAACACAATTTAAATACCCCAAGCAAATTTACAACCATCTATAAGCCTAATAGCATTGATCAAAACATTATGTTGGTAAAATGTTCTTGTCTTGGTTGTGTTAACCCTAAGTGCATGAAATTCTCAATTGAAGAATTTATATTGACAGATGAAAGGTTGAGCGGCTTCCCTGTTGATGCAGACGATTCTGTTTGTCCGCTTGATGCTATTGTTTGGGAACGTGGATCTCATACGCCTACAATTATCGCTAACCGTTGTATAAATTGCGGGATATGCGCAAGAAGATGCCCTGCTGGTGCAATTTATTCAAACGGAGAAAATGCAGTCATTCATATCGGCGAAAGAAATATTGAATTTTTGCCGAAAACAGTTGAAAATTTAGAAAAACATACAGCGCAAATTAATGAATTGTTGCAATGTAATCATGTAGGTATATTTGTTGAGTCAAGTGAAAAATCCATTTCTACGCTTTACAAAAAACTTTATGCCAAACTCAACGATCCACAAACAAAATACCGGTTTTCAAACTTAATTGTTCGTAATTTATTTTTGGTTTTGGGAAACCGGTGTATTATTCGCAGGAGAGGTGATATTTACTTTCGCATTGATGCTATTCTTGAAGATACACCCGTAATTGGCGTTGTAGAAGTCGAATTCAATAAGGAATCGTTAGAATCTCCTCGTGCAATTTTAGATGATGTAGCTGTGCTTGTTTCAAGATATGAAATTGAAAAACACCAAATAAAGCCATTTATAGTTTCTCTTGAATTTCCTAATATCCGAACGGAGTATTGGCGTGTAATCAAAGATATTCGTGACGTTTTAGAAATTCAGATTAATTCTTTATCATTGGGCGCACTCTGTATTTTGGTATGGCAATTTGTCGATGCTCCAATCAGCAAGGTTGATTTTTACGCCGACATAGATTCTCCAAGCATAAAAACAGCAATCAAAAAAGCCTGTGTTGGCTTTCCGATTGCTGACATTATAAATTTTGCTGTTTTAGAGCCTAAGAAATGAGAAGCTGTGTTTACAGCTTCTTATATAAAGTTAATGTTAAATTCCATTCCGTCACGGGCAAAAAAAAACGTGTCGCCTTGCGCTTTAGCTTGAGATTCAAAAATTTCCAGTTCTTGATCACTGTATTCAAATCCAAAATGGTTAAACATCATTTTTTTGCAACCGGATTCTTTAGCAAGTCTAAAGCCGTCCTCTATGGTAGAATGGCCCCAGCCTTTCTTCTCCGGATAATCGATAACAGAATAAGCTGCATCAAAAATTACTAAGTCAGCATTTTTACAGTATTCCACTAACATTCTCCAGTCGTTATCTGATAATATAGAGGTTTCGCTGTCCAAAAGATGTACTATGTTCACATTGCCATCAGTTATGTGAAAAGAAACAGTTTTGTCCGGATGCGCCGCAGCAAAGGGGGTAACTGTAAAGCATCCTAACTGAAAGGGTACGTTTTCTTCTATCGCAACACATTCAGCATTAGCAAATTCAACCATTGAAACAGGCCAATACGGAGGTACAAAAAATCCAAAAATTTGTTCTTTAAGTGGTCTTTCATCTCTATCAAGAGTATAAATTCTTACAAGATTATCCGGACTGTTAATCCAAACTTTGCTAAAAACTGTTAAACCAATTATATGATCCAAATGTAAATGACTTATTAAAATGTCGAAGGGTTTTTCTTTACGTTCAAATATCTTTGTTAGCCTATCCAACTGGGCAATACCGCTTCCTGCATCCATGATAATTGTTTGATCGGGAGTCTCTAAAGTTATGCAAGAAGTATTGCTGCCATACCTAGATGCAGGATCACGAGTAGTTGGCAAAGAACCCCGGCATCCATATACTTTTATTCTCATCTGGTTACCAGCCTTTCACATAATTTGCTTTCCACAAGTAATCAAAGCACATCATATCAATAATGTCCCCAAATCCGCAAGAGTTTTTTTGTTATATAGCAATTCCGATTGACATTAACACGTTTACGTGTTGATGCAAGCGGAAATTGTGCCCCCTTCACCGACACGAAGCACGTTAGTGTGAAGTGGAGGTGCTGTACTTTGTGTGATCTCTATGATTGCTATAGATTCTTTAGTTGAATTCAATTAAAATATAAATAATAATATGAAGTAGAATTAGGAGAATCTCACCATGATATGGCATAAAAATTATGAAACAGGAAACATTCAAGTGGACAACGAGCACAAGGAAATTTTTAAAATGGTTCAAAGTGTTATGGAAGCCACTTTCGATAGCGAGGAATCAAAAATTGAATCTACTATCGACTTTTTGGCAAACTACACCGTAAATCATTTTAAGCACGAAGAAAGGCTAATGGAAGAATCAAACTATCCATCAATGCCTGTCCATAAAAAACAACATGATGATTTTGTTATAGAAGTGCTGGATCTTAGAGAAAGGGTTAAAAGCGAAAGCAGCAGCGATAAAAACAGCTTAGAAATTAAAAAAGTTATCGTTAACTGGCTTGTTGACCATGTATTAGGCAGTGATAAAATTATGGCAGATCATTATCGCAAATGGTCAAATGCAGAAAACAAGTAGTTATGATGCTATTTGCTATAGAAAGTTGCGGCTTGTTAAACCCAATGATATAATCTGGGGAGATTTCCAGCGATACAAGGAGGTGAGCCATGCCGTTTTATAATGAATTTGAACAAATATTTTTATTTCTACACAATTGGGATAATAATGTTGTTGTTATGGCAATTTTTATTATTTTACATGTGCTTACCATTGTCTTACGTTTAGCTGTTTTTTTTGGATATAAAGGATTAAATGCTTTAATGACTATGGACATGATGCCGGCACGAGGATTAGTTTCAAAAGCTGATATTCCAACCATTAGAAGCAGTTTGCTAAAGCGCGTTGCAGCAGATTATGTTGCAGCAGCAGAAAAAAACGCCCCACGAATTCCATTAAAAGCCATAATAGATAAACATATATTGTCTCTATCTTTTTTAGGATGGCCCTATGCAGGTATCAGCAAGTGGATAGAAAAATTGGAAAGCAGTTTAATGCTCTTAGGGTTAGCCTTAGCCTTTTTGTTTTTGGATTATGGTAATGCATATATATTGCTGGCTTTGACGGGCTTTATTATCTTAAAACTAGCTGCTGCATTTTTTGATTATGATACTGCCAAGCAAGTTTTAGTAAGTGATATACACTTGTACATGGAACGGGAAGTTGGTCAGTTTTTTGCGGGACATACTGCCGGAGCAATATTGCAATTTAAAAAAGGCATGGAAGAAGCTGTAGATCACCAAAACGCACTACTTCGCGGTACAATAGAAAAACTAAATGCAGATTTGCACTTGACATTAAAAAACCTTGAATGTTTGGCAACTTTGCCAAAAGCTTTGGAGAATATGATTCAAAGTAATGATAAATACGCGCTGCATCACGACACCTACAACACCCAAATTCAAATGATTAAAGATACTCAAGCGGCCTTAGCATCCAGCTTGGAAGTTTATGAGACTACATTACAAAATTTAGTACAGACTATGGGCAATGGCATGGGGACGTTTATTCAACTACATGGTCAAAATGCCGCAGATTCTCTTGTGGATGTGATGCAAAATCACATGACACATGTTATAGAAAACAACCAACAAACAGTGTCGTCTATAACAAGTCTAATGGATCAGCTAACAGATCAGTTGCGTACCTTGCATGAGCGAATTACTACTTTGTAGGAGGAGTGGCCGGCATGGACATACGAGAAGCATTAGAATATCCGCTGCCGGTGCTGTCCGTCAGCAAAGAAGAAATTGTAATTGAAGCAAACATTGAATCTAACATTAATTCTAATAAAAGCTATGAAGCATCTTTTGAATTAAAAAATTTTAAAGGCGGAATATTGTCAGGAAAAATAATATCCCCTGTTAAAAGTTTAACTTTTGAACCAAATACATGGGAAGGAAACCGCCAAACTGTAGTATGCCGTTTTTCTCCGGATCCTATGGAATGTTGGAAGCCGGGAGAAGTGCATACATTTTCAACTTTGATACTTTCTAACGGAGGCGAATTCACTTTACCTATTACTGTCCGTTTGGCTAAAATGGCCATAAATACTTTAGAAGGTATAACAATTGCTAATCTTCAAGATTTTTATGATTATGCTCAAAAATTTCCTCAAAAGGCACAAAAATTATTTACCGACATTAAATTTCCCAAACTATTGTCCGCTACAAATTTTTTATATATTGATGCATATTCTTTTTTGGCAAAAGAGGCTAATTATAACCAAGCACGAGCAATGGATAACTTTTTTATCCTGGCCGGACTTAAAAACCGAACCAAACTACAAGCCCTTACATCTACAAAAGAACATATATCAAAAATTAAAGATGATAACATGATATATGGCGCATTTATGTTACAAAAAAGTGATATCGGATATGTAGATGCTCATATTTCTGCATTAAATGATTCGCCATGGATATCTTTATCAAGCAATACATTAAACACATGGGATTTTGATGACAACCTTACTGCAATGATAAAATACAGCATAGATCCAATGCAAATACGCGGTAGATATGCTTGTGAGCGAATCTTAATAACTGCGGCAGATACAGAAGATGTACCTGTAGATATAATCTTTAAACGTCCGGCACCCATCAAAACTTGGCTAACCAGAGAAGGCTATAAATTTCAAGACGAAGGATTTATAGTTGTGGAAAATCAACTGGACGAACCTTTAATTTTAGAATTTTTTTGCAAAGAACAGTTTGTGCGCTTTTATCAGGAGAGATACAAAGTTGAAGGAAGATTAAGCATCCCATTTTTGATTAAACTGTCTCCTTTACAGTCAGCGCAGATGCTTTTTCGTAAAGTACCATCATTATCAGCAGAAATTGAGATCCGCACTATTTATAGTGGTACCGTAATCAGAAAGGTTTTGACTTTAACAGCAGGAGAATGGTAGGTGTCCATGTTTCAAAAAAAGATTGATAATATGGAAAAGCGTTTTGAAATGCGGCCAACAGTAAAAACAGCCGTAGGACTTGCTCTGCGTAAATGGCTTGTTTATGCAGTATCAGTTGTACCGGAACCCAGAGAGTATTTGCACCGTGCTAACCATGTAATTTTAACAAGATTACGCAAAAACGAGTCGGATATGCGTCTTTTTTGGCTGGGCATATATTTTTCAATTGAGCTGGGCTACTTTGATAAAGCTAATGAGATGCTGGACAATGCATACACTTACCGTGCTTACTATAAAAGCAACCAGCCTTTTAACTATAAAATACTGCACTTTTTGTATTCGTACCTTGAAATAAAACAAAAACGAGCCAAATCTGCAAAAAAACATATGCGTACATTGGAATCCGCAGCAGGAGCTTTTGGTTCAATTGATTTTGATCCTAAGTTTGACCCACTTATGATGGGTATGCTTCATCTGGCCTTTTATGAATATGACGAAGCATATAGATATCTTGCCCGCAGCTATAGGGCCGGTTGCCGCAGTGTATTCTTGTTTAGTGCGTTATTTAACTTTTATCACACAGCTACTGCTCGCGGAAGAATAATGGGAGAGAGCGATAGCCGTATGCTTTTGCAAACGGTTCATTGGGCACTTAACCATGACGCAGATGTAGAGCATATTATTGTTGTTTATCAAAATGAACTGTTGCAAAAAGATCATATCGCGCTTGGCGAGAGAATATACCACCAATTTCCAAATCAGTGGATGTTAAAGGAATTGTGCGCACATTATATGACAATACCTGATTATGGGCCAAAGGCATATGAATATTATCGAGATGCAGAAAGACGGCAAATCTACCTTCCAAATTTAAGCTATTTTTTGGTTCGCGCAGCGTTTTGCAGTGGGGCAGAGCGCATACATCGCTATACCATGACCCAATATTTGCGCAAGCCGGATGAAGATATAGACTTGCTAACATACGTTTACCATCTTCTTTTAACAGATGAATCATTGTCAGATTTAGCTGCAAATCATGTTCAAAGTATAATCAAAGTAGCTGCACACTGCATGAATGAAAATATAAGAAGTCGTTATGCTAATAGCTTATACTACTTTTTTTGGATAAAATGTAACGAACAGCAAATTAAAGGTGAAAATGTTGATAGAGTTGAAAAAGTCCTTCTTGAAGATCTTTATAAATTTGAGGTGGTTTTTCCCGTTAAAAATGGAGATAAAACACCTGTAAAAAATCTCTATATTGATGAGCAAGAGAAAAACGGCATTACTGAATATGAATTTCCATCAGATGGTTCAACGCTGATAATTAATGCTGTAAGCAACGGATTTAGATACGTGGGGCTAAGTAGCAGCCATACTACGGTATTAGAAGCGGGGGTAACTGCACCTTTAGAAATTTATAGACGAATAGCCTCTGCCGGGACAGCACTATACCGTCATTTTTATGACAAAAACATTAGAGATTTTGAAATAATTGCATATCTGGCTAAAGCCTATATTCAAGCCATATCAAAGGGAGAATACCAACAAAACCAAGATTGGGAAAGTGTTTTAGAGGCTGTTTTAGTTTCAAAAGAAGCCTCAAAAGCATTTAAAACTCAGTGCAGTGTTGCCCTTGGTGAGCTTTATTATAAAAAAGGTCAGTTAGAAAAAGCACTTTTATGCTACGATAAAGCCGATGAAAATGCACTGGATGACGAATTTTTGGAACATATGCTTACAGTTTACGTAAAACAACAAGCTTTTGAAGCGGCCACAGGGTTAGTAGAGCGTAAGGGGCATCGAATAGGCGTTAAAGTGCTTTTTGAAGCATTAAAACCGCTTTCATTACAAGAACATGCTAACCGGCATCCGGCTATTGCAAAAACTGCATATGAATTATTGTTGCGGTCAAGATATGATAAAAATTTATTAGAAGTGGTCTTAGCGCACTTTACAGGTACTCAAAAACAGTGGTTGGATTTAAGCCAAATGCTATCCAGTATGTCTATTAATGAACCCCGATTAGCTGAAATTATACTAAACAATGCTGCCTGGGGACATCACTTTGATGAAGCTACTCAGCGAGTATTTGTAAAAATGATAAATGATGAAACTGCCGGAGAAAGCTTTAAAAAATGCCTTCAGGATTTTATATACTATGCTATGTATGAGATTATTATTGAAAAAGCAAAGCCTTTACCTGAGACAATTGCTGCATTGGAAAAAACTTATATAGAAAAAATTCATTTTAAAGGCGAAGAAAACCTTTTAGCTTATGGCTTGTGTCATGTATATCTGGGTCATGGAGTTACTACAATTAATTCAAATACAATTATTGAAGCGGCTGTTTCTTATCAAAAAGAAAAAGGTATGTTATTTCCCATATTTAGAGAAAGCAAAAAGAAGATAAATGCGTATATAGGAAAGTACAGGTCATTTATGTATCGAACACTGCCCGGGAAAAATGTGCGTTTATATTATAGAGTAGACGAGGAGGAAGATTGGCGTGTAAAGGATATGGATTACTGGCTTTTTGGTCTGTATATGACTTATGTCCCTCACTTCTATGATGAACGGTTAGAGTATTATTTTAGCGAAGAGCTTTTGACAGGAAGCATAACCACTCAGCAGGAAGAGGTACATAACACAGATATGTACCTGGATGAAAATAGCACAGATCCATTTTTTATTATTAATAATGCCACTATTTACGAGCAGATGTTTAGATACGAGCAGGTAGAAGAAATTATCGGAGGATTGGTAAGGGATGTTAAAACAGTAAGAAGTAGATTGATGTAAGTCATTTTGAAAGGAGAATAAAAATGGCTAAGAAACTTTATAAATCTAGTACTGATGAGCAAATCGAAGGTGTATGCGGCGGTATTGCTGAATACCTTGGCGTGGACTCTACCATTGTCCGTCTTATATGGGTAGGTTTCACTCTTTTGGGTGGTTCGGGTATTTTGGCTTATATTATAGCTTGCTTTGTGATACCTGATCCACCGGAAGAGGGGACAGAAGATAAAGCAACAAAACCTTATAATGCAAATTAATCTATAAAATAAATAAGGAGGACTAGTATGGGTACTTTAGGACTAGATACAGAACGTGGATTGTTTTTAGGAATCGACTTTGGTACAACAAACTCTGTGGTGAGTATATATGACTTTAAAGCCGGAGAGGCTCAAACAATTCCCATTGATGGAGCCAACATATTTCCAACAGCTATTCAATTTGAAGCGGATCCGGATGATGATGCAAAATTAACACGAGTTTTTGGAGTGCAGGCCAGAGAAGCAGTCATTATCTATCCGCAATCTACAATACTGTCAATCAAGCGATTTTTAGGCGGTGACGAGAAACTTTCCATATCAGTAGATGAGAAAGAATATAATTTCTCTCCTCAAGAAATTGCAGGAGAAATTTTAGGATATCTAAAACAAAAAGCAGACGAATACGCACAAGAAGAGCTTAATATCAGTGGTGAATTCTCGGGATGCGTTATAACGGTGCCGGCTAACTCCACAGATAAGCAAAAGAAAATGACCAAAGAAGCAGCCATTCTTGCAGGTTTTGATGAAGATAGCGTGTATCTGCGTTTAGAACCTGCTGCATCTGCAATTAGTTATGCCATTAATGAGACTAGTGACAAAAAAGTTTTGGTATATGACTTTGGTGGTGGTACCTTTGACGCTTGTGTACTTGATATAAAGATCGAAGCTGAAGGGGAACCTACAATATCTATCATCAGCACCTTTGGTGACAATGACTTGGGCGGAAACGATGTAGATAAAATCATCATGGACATGATCTATGAAGAGTTTAAAAAGCTAACCAACGAGGAAATAGATCTCTTTGATGAAAATGCTGACGATGGTGTATCTAAACGGCAAAAAAAGGTGGCTTTGGTACGTTTGCAACAGGCGGCTACTCAAGCAAAAGAACGCCTTTCTCAAACCAAATCTACTAAAATTCAACTTGCGCCACTTATTCAAGAACCCAAAATTGTTAATATAAATATGGAAATGTCACGAGAAGATTTTTATGGACATCGTCGCATTAATCCTTTGGGAGATAAGCCGGAGCTTTTTGAAAAATTTGCGGGTAAAAATCTTCACGATTTGATAGGACGCACTTTAGATTGCGTGGATAAATGTCTTGAAGCCGGTGGCCTTACTCCCGCAGATATAGACGAAGTTTTTACAGTAGGTGGAAGTTCTTCATTATTGCTTGCTGCTGACGCAATTACAGCAAGATTTAACAAGGAGCCTTTTAAATCCCGTATCAGTCCTGCATTAAGTATATCTCAGGGTGCAGCCCATTACTGTAATATGATAATGATGCCTACAGTAAGAGGCCCTGTTGTGCAGGAAAAAACTATTCATCCTCTTGGACTCGAAATTGCAGGGCGTAGATTTTTGGAAATCGTTCCGGCGGGAGAAACTATACCAAAAGATGGCTTAACCATAGACGCAAGCGAACCTCTTACTACCAATTTTGACCATGTATCCAGTATGGCAATAGTGGTATATGAAAACACTCTGCCCGTAAGTTTGAAAAAAGATAAGGAAAGCCAATCTGTCAACCAAGAAGGTATGAAACGCTTAGCCGGCACATCTTTAAGAGGTATTCCACAAGGCCCAAGAGGGCAAGAGAAGGTCAAGGTAATATTCCATGTAGGCCAGGACAATATGCTAAAGGTTACTGCCCGCAGCTTGTCCGCAACCGGCGTAGTTACGGAGCTGTCTGTTGATGAACTCTACACATAATAATTTGCAAAAATCATGGGGTACACTGTTGACGGCAACAGAAAACTATGCCAGACAGTGTACTGATATATTATTTAACGAATGCAATCGCAGGATATCATGGAAGCTGTTGAATGAAGCTGCTAAACTATCTAAGTTTGGCAGTCATGATGAGGAAGTATATAACCATTGTAAACGGCTAGTATTGTCATACAAAGAAACGGTTGATTTGCATGACCGTTTTCATGATGAAATCGTAAGCCATGAAGTTAGAGAGATAATTGATGGAATAGTTACAGTATTAGTCTCTAGGTTAAGAGAATTTGAAGAGATGAATATTGATACGATTATTAAGTCTGACACCAATCCTGTAACTGTTGAAAAAAATGCTATAATTGCCCAGGCCACAAATAATCTGGTAAAATGCATAAATAATCAACGGTTAACTTTTAGCGAAGAAATGTCTGCGTTTTGTGTGCGTTGGATGAGGCAAAATCTAGCAAAAGAGTTTTTGTTAGAAGCTATTAGCAAAGAAATATTGCCCGTTATATATAAATCTTATTGCAGTGGTCTTGAATTGTGTAAAAGTCAACTAAATGACATTAATCATCGCAAAAAAATACAGCTTTATCTAACCTTAATGGAGGACGAACTTGAGATACTCTCAACCATTATAAAAATTCAAGTTAAAGCTTTGGAGCAAGCGGTAGAATATGCTTCAAATCCTCTTGAAAAAATTGCGGTACACAAAATCTTATCTTTGTTGCGAGAAGCCTACCAACATTTTGGGCGCGCTTCCACAGAAATTGCTGCGGTCTTTCGTCGTTTAGAAGAAGATAAATTGGATAAGGCTCTAAATATTCCGGTTTCCTACGATAGCTTTGAAAAATTTTTACTTGATCGCTTTAGAAAAATTCGATTTTCAAATAGCAACCGTATAAAAGAAAAAGTTGGAATATTTAAATCTCAAATAGAAAATGAAATAGATTCATTTCTTGGGCGGTATAAACTGGATTTTTATAAATCGATATACCGTTTTCGTCGAATGGCAAGCGTAGAAATTATGCTGGCAGATGAAATGATAAATATCTTTGTAAACTTACACAATGCTTGGCCTGTGCTTGAACAAGATGCAGAAAAAGAATTACAACAAGAAATATTACAGGGTGTTGCAGAAACCATCGAAATAAAAGTAGATGGATTAAAAGAAAGCACCTTGCAGTTTAAAGAAGAATGTGCTAAGGCAATAGCAGATTTTTCTGCTAAAAATAACCCTCCAACTGATGAAAAACTGCAAACCGCTCATGTAGAGGCATGGCGGTTATGGACAGAAAATTCTGAGGATTTTTTTCAATCTTACCCGGAAGCTCCGGTATTTGCAGAGTTTAGTCAGTACTATGAAAAAAGCACTTCTCGCTGTCAGGAAAATTTAGAAAAAAAGCTGATGAAGTTTAAAAGAGAGGTATTATTATACGAAATCAGCACTTATGAAGAAATTATCGCGTATAGTGTTTCCCGCTTGCGTGAAGATGAGGCTACTCAATATGCGGCAGAATTAGCTGATACTACTTTGGCTAAACTGGAAGTCCTACTGAAAAAGAACAACATAGAATTGATACGCCCTAACCCTCATGATACTTTTAACCCTAAAGAACATGAGATTCTTATGGCAGAAACATTGCCGGAGTTTAAAAAGGGTGAAATAGTCAAGCTTATGAATAGTGGTTATCGGCAAAGAGATACTGTCTTGCTACGTGCTAATGTTATAGTGGCCAGGTGATTATATGAATTGGAAAAAATATAAAGCCTTGCAAAAAAAAGATAAGCGAGACGAAACTTATTTTATAGTTGGTCTGGATATCGGCAATGATTCTTCAGGAATTGCTTTTTATAACTTTATTGACAATGAGCCTGAACTCATTGATTTAAGCGGAGGATACGGCAGGCCAACTATTCCTACGGTTATGCAATATATTGCAGAGTCTAAAGAGTGGGTTTATGGAGAATATGCCATTCTTAACCGTGGCATGGGTCGAGAAGTCACTTTAAGTAACTTGGTAGATCGCTTAGGCAGTTCTGAATATATAGATATAGACAACCGACCCGTTAGTGTGGTTAGTCTTTTAAGTATGTATATTAAGGAATTGATGAGCAATGTAAAACACATCAATCCAAAGGCAGAAATTGCAGGAATAGTTGCTTCCGTACCCAGCTATTTTAGTACTAATGCTAGGGATGAATTTGTGCGGGCATTTAAAAATGCCGGATATGAAAAAGAACTTATAGGACTTGTATCTGACCGAGAATGTATATATTCATATCACTATAGGAAAAGATCTCAAACCGGAGAAAAAACTTTACTTATAGATTATGGCTCTCGCGGGGTGAGAGGAGGGGTTTATACCCTAGAATCCGATGCATCCACATTGCGAAGCCTGTCTTCCTTATTTGATGATGAAATTGGTACTCGGATGATTGAAGAACAAGTAAAAGATTTGTTTACAAATTATTATAAAGCAAATAATCCTATCCAAGCCCGACAAGGATTAGATCGCAATATTTTAGATCAGCTTATAGCTTTTGTCTACCAGCACAAAGACATACTCTTTCAAAAGGCCATACGAAATAAGCCGGCAAAATTGTACTTTAACTTTGCTTTTCCGCCTTTCCAGCAAACAGTAACTGTAGAGGATTCAGATAACCTTGTGGAGCCTTTTCGTAAACAGTTTAATAAATTTATCCGCCAAGTATTGGAAAAAAATCTTACAGAAAATATTACAGTTATTGATATAGACGTGGTGTTATGCGTAGGCGGCGGCTTTGAAATGGTGTGGACTAAAGAAGCCATTGCATCCCTGTTTCCTCAAGGTAAGCTGCAATTATATAAAAATTCTAAAGCTATAACAGCCATGGGGGCAGCGGTCGCAGCAGCTCAATTGTTAGAGGTGGCAGAAGGTTATCCTATTACGATAGAGGACAGACATCAACTACCGGTGGATATAGGCTTTAGGATTGGAGATAATTTTATTCCTTTGGCAGAATGCAACAGCTTTTGGTGGCAGCCTCACCCAATCAAGCTATTTATCATTAACAGCCCTGTTAAAAACGAGGTTCCTTTTACCATTTTATCACGTTCACCGGAAGGAGAAACAAAAACGCTGTCTGATGCGCCTCTTAAAAATTTGCCGGAACGGCCTAAGGGCACAACTCGACTTAGTGTACAACTAAAATTTTTATCAGATAGAGAAGCTATGGCAAAAATTGAGGATTGTGGATTTGGGGAATTGTTTCCTAAAACGGGATATGAGCAAGAAATAACAGTTAAATTATAACATTTCATAAACTATTTGTGGCTACGTAGCCATGTTAAAAAGGTGAAAACATATGAACTGGGAAGAATATAAACAAAAAATTGAAGAACGGGGTAACTTGCCTGAAGATTGGTATATTATTGGCATTGACTTAGGTACTACCAATTCGGTAATCAGTTATTGGGACAGTAGCAATGGTAGGCCGGAACCTATTGATATCAGTAACGGTTTTGGGAAAATTCCTCTTCCTTCTGTAGTGCAGTATCGAGAGGATGAAGATTCAGACCAAGCTGAATGGGTAATTGGCGAGGAAGCTTACCGTTCTATGAAAATATACCCGGAAACCACTGTTCGTTCAGCTAAACGCTTGATGGGTACTCAGGAAACTTTTAACCTTGGCGGAACCGAATATCTCCCGGAAGATATTTCTGCAAAGATATTGCAGGAGTTGGTGAGCCATGCCGAACATCTTAATCCTAAAGCTGAAATTGCAGGGCTGGTAGTATCTGTGCCATATGATTTTGATGATGCTGCAAAAAAAGCAACTATGCGTGCGTGTCAACTGGCAGGTTTATCAGACAAATTAATATGCTTGATAGAAGAACCTAAAGCAGCAGCTTTGGCCTACAACTTTCGGCGTCAGTTGGATTTAGGCGAAAAAATCATGGTATTTGACTTTGGCGGTGGCACCCTTGACATAACTATCTTCCATATAACTGAGCGAGATGAGGAAAGAATTAAACTTCAGGTAATAAGTGAAGGTGGTGAAGCTTGTCATGGTGGCGATAATGTTGACGAAGCTTTATTAAAACAATGTTATGACTATGTGAAGAATAAAACAGGTCAATCCAAAGAAGATATTGCAGTAGAAAATCAAGTGGAGCTTTCTTTACGCGCTCGGGAAGCTAAAGAACGCCTATCCGGAGTTAAATCCTTCCGTATTCCTTTTACTTTTTGTATTCCTCCTTTTGTGGAACAAATGACACGAGAGCAATTTCAAGAACTGATTCGGCCATTTATAGATAAAACACGCAAATTAGTGCAAAAGGCCCTTAGAGAAACATATACAGGTGCTCTTGTAGCTGATGATATTGACAGGGTTTTATTAGAAGGCGGCTCTTCTCAAATGCCTTGGGTTAGGGAAATGTTGTTGTATATTTTTAATGATGAAAGCAAGATATATACTTCTGAACGCCCTGCCACAGATATTTCATTGGGGGCAACCTATTATGCTGCTATGAAAATGGGATTGCTTTCTCAGCCGGATATGGAATCTGAAACTGTTAGCGTAGAGTTTGAAGTAACGGTACCTCATGATATTGGGCTTGAGATTACAGGATCGGGAGGCTCTCGTTTTTTTACCATGATTCGCCGTGGGACGTCCTACGCATTAGCAAAGAAAAGCCATATCTTTACTTTGTCCGGGGATACAGAAGAAGAGATGCAGACTTTTGATTTGCGTATCTTAGAGCGACTTGATAAAGAAGACCCCTATGAAAAATGCAAACTGATAGGAGAGGTTAGTATAGTAGGTTTACCGGTTAGGCCAAGTGGTAAAACCAGACTTAAAATAACCTTGATGGTAGAAGAAGAAGGCGGCTTGGTAAAAGGTAGCGTAGAAGATATGGGATGTGGTGACGACTATCCACCTGTAGACTTTAAAGAGGATTTTGATCCCGGCAGATTTGTAAAAACAGTGGTAGGGAGGTAATTATGGGCTATTTAGGAATAGACTTAGGTACCACCAACTCGGTGGGAATTATATATAATGATAAAAACGATTCTCTGGATGTAGTAAAACTTGATGGAAGTGACGAAATTTTACCTTCTGTTGTCAGTTATACAGAAGAAGGTGTCGTAGTAGGCAGCGAAGCAAAAAATGGTGCTATCATATATCCCGAAAGTACAATCATGTCTATCAAGCGCATGATGGGTTCAAGTGAAAAATTGGATATTAATGGCACAGAGCGCACCCCGGAAGAAATTTGTGCGGAAATTTTAAAAAAGCTAAAAATTGCTGCGGAAGCTCAATCTTCTGAAACTTTTAACGAGGTGGTAATAACCCATCCGGCTTATTATAACGATCGGCAGATATTCGCTACCAAGCAAGCAGGATTACTTGCAGGGTTTGAGAATGTCTTTTTGTTGTCTGAACCTTTATCTGCCGCCATTGAATATGGATATCGTCAAAGTTATGCTCAAACTTTGTTAGTTTACGATCTTGGAGGTGGTACTTTTGATGCCTGCGTATTGGATGTCTCTCAAGATGCAGAAGGTCAAGAGGTTTTTCAAGAACTATCTGATGTAGGCGATATGGATTTGGGCGGCGATGATTTTGATGCTGAATTGATTCGCTGGATGAAAGAAAAGTTTACAGAGGATAATGGTATTAATCCTGACGATTTAGAATCACTTGAGCGGAAGCGGGTCATACAAAAACTGAAACATGAAGCAGAGCAGACCAAAAAGAAGCTTTCCGGCACAAATAAAGTAGCAGTGCGTATTAATCCGTTGCTGATTCATAATGGTGTACCCAAAAATCTGCAAGCTGAGATAACCAGAGAAGATTTTGAAGCCATGATCCGCAAATATGTTGACCGTAGCCGTGATATCGTGGAAGAAGCTCTTAAACGTGCGGGAAAACAAGCAGACGAAATTTCTAAAGTAATATTAGTTGGTGGATCTACATTAATACCTATGGTTAAAAGAATGGTTGCCGGATATATCAAAGAGCCATATCGTGCCACTGACCCTGCAAAGTCTGTAGCGATGGGGGCGGCAATTTATAATTACCTGATACATCTACCTAACCGTAATGTAAAAGTAGGACAGATTACCAGACAAATTTTTGGAACAGAAGCTGTCACCAATATTGCAACAATGGAGCGGGGGCTTATTCCGATTGTCCCTATGGGCAGCCCTATTCCCAGCAAATTTTCAGATAATAATTTTGCAAGTATGTCCGGTGCATCAAGGGTGCATGTGGATGTGTATCAATGGGAACAAGGACACGAAGAAGAGCGCAAGTTTATAGGAACAGTAGGACTTGCAGGATTAACAGGTGCCACACAACTTGAAATCACTTATGCTATAGATGAAAACAATATTTTTGAAGTATTTGTTAAAGACATGAATACAGGTCATATAGAGAGAGCTGAGTTTGACCGAACTAAATCTGCCGCCCCTCCTGAGCGAGAAGCCTATACCAGAGGAACTGACAAAGTTAATGTAGTATTCTTAATTGATACCACGGGTAGCATGGATACTTACATTAACGGTGTTAAAGACCGTGCTATTGAGTTTGCCGGAATACTGGCTTCTAAAGGCGCAAGCTATAAGTTGGGCTTAATTGGCTTTGGTGATTTAGGTGAAAAAGAAAAGCCAAGTGTCTACAATTTTACGGACGATGTGCCTAAATTCCAAAAGCAAGTGAAAAATATTCCCAGAACTTACGGTGGCGATATCCCTGAATCATCATTGGATGCTGTAGAAACAGGAATAGAACTCCTTAATGCCCATAGAGCAGATGAAGGCGCACGTAATATTTTTATCTTAATAACTGATGCTCCTCCTCATGTGCCTACTGACAGCGGAAAAAGCGTAGCGCAAATACGAGATATGTTATTAGAAAAATCTGTAACAACTTATGTAGTGGCTCGTAAAGATCGTGAAAGTATAGAGTGCTATGATCCATTAACAAAACCCGGCGGCAAATACTATGACTTAAATGACAAGTTTTTTGACATACTTGATAACATTGCCATGAGTATTGCAGAGCTGGTAAGAATCTAACATGAAGCTTATACTTTGTGCCTCACAGCAAGAAAACTCTGTGCCCTATCGTTTTACAGCGACGGGCATACAAGTATATACATTTGAAGAAGCTTTGTATCATGTGTACCATTATTGGAAACAGTCTGTGGATGACATTACCGCCTCTAACTTAATCTCTTGGGTTAGTGATACCTTGGGACTTGCTGTTTTAGCATCCAAGCTAAAAGAGATTGCCAAAATAGAGATATTTAGTGAGCGTATGCTAACTTTTTTAGGAGTAATTGAATATTTTGAAAAAAGTGAGCTGGCAGCGTTAAAGCCTCAATTGGAACGCTGGGAAAAGCGTCTGGAATGGGAGACTTACAAAGAACGAGCAGACGACATGGTAAAACGTGGAGAGCCGGACAAGGCTATTCCGCTTTATCATCGTGCGTTGCATTTTGATAAAAATATACCTGTTTTAAACAATCTGAGTGTTGCATATATGCAGATGGAGGCTTATAAAGAAGCATGTATTTTTCTGGAACAGGCGTTAGAGATGGAAAAATGTAATTGGGAGTTAATTTTGCATTATGCAGAAGCATTGCTGCATAATAATCGCATTACAGAAGGTGCTAAGGCGATTGAATTAGCTGCTGAAGTTTCGCCGGAAGCAGCTAAAGGAGATATTTTATATCTAAGAGGCGAGTTGTCTTTACGAAAAGGAAAACATGACGATGCTATCTCCTATTTTGAACAGGCAATTGCATTGTATCCCCAAGATCAATATGTGTTTCGCTTATCTGATGTTTACGTAGGGCGTCGCCAATTTGAAAAGGCTTTAGATGTGCTTAATCATTTTATCCCGGATCCTGTTAAGGAACGAAACATCTCTTGTTTGATGAAAGAAGCTGAGCTTCATAGTTTAGCGGGCAATCTTTTTGGTGCTATCCAAACCATTAAGAGAGCACAAAAAATAAAGCCCGACTATGTAGAGTTGTGGGTACGCTTAGCTAGGTATCTTCGTTTGGATTATAATTTGCCAAAAGCAGAAGAGGCTATTGACAAGGCTCTTTCTTTGGATTCGAGTAACGAACGGGCAAGGCTTGAAAGTGCAAGAATAAAAAAGGGAACGGGCCATACTAAATCATATCAGCAGTTACTTAAAGGAATTTTAGCTGAGTTTAAGGGAAGGTATAGGGAGGTACATTAAAAAATTAAATGAAGATCAGCATAATAATGCCGGCCTATAATGCAGAAAAAACTATTAAGTCCAGTATAGATTCAGTTTTGGCTCAAACATTTACAAACTGGGAACTAATCATAATAGATGATGCCTCTAAAGATGGAACACTTGCGATGATTCCTAAACATCCACAAATAATTGCAGTTACAAATAAGGCAAATTTGGGTGTGGCTCAATCTCGCAATAATGGTATTAATCATGCTAAAGGGAAATGGCTGGCATTTTTGGATAGTGACGACTTATGGCAAGTTGATAAGCTTGAAAAGCAACTGGCGTTTATGGAAGGCTCAGGAGGGCTTATATCATATACGGCTACAGCCTATATGAATGAGAGCAATGAAATGTATGCATATATGCAGCGAGCTAAACCCAAACTATCTTATAAAGAACTTCTTAAAGGGAATTTGATGTCATGCTCTTCTGTAATGGTTAGACATGATGTAATGATGCCGTTTCCGCAAGGGCACTTGCACGAGGATTATGCGGTTTGGCTTGCAATAGTAAAAAAACTTGGATATGCTTGCGGATTAGATGAGCCTTTGTTAACGTATAGAATGTCAGAGGGTTCAAAGTCTAGCAATAGAATTTCTTCCGGGTTAATGACATATAATGCTTATCGAAACTGCTTAGTAGGCTATGGACGGGTAACATCGGCACTTTTAACTGTAAGGTATGCGTTTCATAGCATTGCAAAGAGAAAGAAAATTAAACAGTAGTCAACCGATGACTAAATGGAATCGGTTGACTACTGTTTAATTTTCTTCCTAAAAAGCCTTATCTTAACTTTTAAGCCTGTTCTTTTTCTCTTTTTTCGTCGAACTCAGGTTTTTAACTATTTGACTACGTGAGCAAAAGGTTCAAAAAGCAAGTAAAAACAAATAATAAGCGAATAATACATATGAATTCCCTCCTTTCTATGTAATTAACAACTATAGCTTTTATTGCAAATTATTCAGTATCACCTGGGTCATTAGTCTTCAAAGGGATATTTTCTTATTAGTTAAGCTTTGATAATCCTATAACAAATTGTAGAGAGAGGTCTTTTTCATCTTCAGTAAGCTTATCAAAGTAAAAGTTCATCTGTTGCATTTTAGGATCTTCATAACTTTTGGAATCAACATCAGCTAATTCAGCACCCATCAAAACCTCTAAGGGTACCTTAAAGATACTTGCTACGTTAAGTAAACAATTAGAGGTTAAACCTCTTCTTCCATTTTCCACATTACTTAAATGTGTAGCGTCGATTTTCATCATCTCCGCTAGACCTGCTTGAGTCATTCCATTAGCCATTCTTTTCTCTCTAATATTTTTTCCAATAACTTTTTTTAGCTTTTTATTACCAATTTTGGAATCGGCATAGGTTTGATAGTCTCTGTACTCACTTTTTAACATTTTATATGTCTCATTTTCTCTGTGGACTTCCAAAGTTTTAAAACCATCATCTACAAGAGCATCATCGTTATAAAACGTCCCCTTGCGAATTAAAGTCGTTGTTTCAAATGCAAGAAATTCTTCCTTGCCTTTATAAATGTCTAGTAATATGGCAATGTGAGCATCAAACATGTCTTTCAATTCCTTAGTTGGTTCGTTATCCATTTCAATAAATCTGGCTCTTAGTAACCGAACCGAAGCATTGTAACTAAAGGCCATTTTAACAGTGTCATATATTGGTTTATCAGAATAATGTTTTTCCAATCCCTTTAAGAATTTTTTTTCAAATCGCGACTGAATATCCTCAAAATATTTTGTATGTCCAATAGAAGCGGATAAAATTCTTACATCCCATTGATCTAAATCTGCTATATTAGCAAGTCTGTTTAAAGTTGGAGCGAGTATTTCACAACTTTTCTCAAAGCCATTGTACAGTCTTTCGATCTCTTCCATCTGTGATAGTCGTATCAGATCGTTAATTTGCACATCATCTCCATAAACTTCAATATAGGCATTTAACTCATTTTCTACAATCTTGCTTTCACCAGGTTTATGGTTGCCCCCAACATCAAAAAAATTATTAAGTAATGCTTCTTTTGGTTTTGGTTCTGAAGTCATTTTACCTTCTCTCCTTATAGAATTAAATTTGATACATAAAGCATTATATCATCCAGTAATTAAGATGTCAAGACGTTTTATGTCGTATAATTATATTCTTTTAGATAATTTGTTGGCATTTAGAATAGTTCAAACTATGCACTTAGCATACATGCTATACAAATTGGACTAGGTGATACTTTTATAAAATGTTTTTTATGTATGCACTCGGCATACTATGAGCTTGTCTCTTTGACAATTGTTTAGCACAGTGTCTTTTGATACAATTGGATCAATCAATAAAACCTGTGGAATAGAATAGAGTGTAAGGAGCGTATCCCCTTGTGCATTCTCCCATTATCATTTTGCTAAAAAATTAATAATTAGCAATATGATTAAATAATACAAATGCATAATATGCGTCCCTACATTTTACTTTATTTTGTAGGTTGGCGTTAAAACCAAGGAGATCTTGGTTTTAACCCTTGATTTGCAGTTACTTATACTAATAAAATTTTGGAAAAGGAGGTGGTGGCCTTATGAGGGTGGTTAGGTAATATCAAAAACAGTTCTTGTATTGTAAAAAATCATTATTTCTAAATTAAGGAGAAAGCTATGAAAAATCTAGTTAAGAAAGCATCAATAACACTAATGGCAAGTATTATAACATTAGGGTCAGCACCCCATATTGTTTTAGGCACATATGAAGATATGGATAATTATACTGCTTATGATACAGAAGCGTATTATTTATCAGATACTGAAAATATGTACTACGAAGATGGCGTTTTAAATGACTACATCTCCTATGATGTAGAAGTGCATTATTACCGGTACCCACTATCTGAAGATCCATACCATGAAGATGTGTCCATAAGTTTTGAAGAAGAGCTTGAATTAGTTCGTAATGACCCTACAATGACAGAAG
>WQVX01000007.1 GCA_009785615.1 Defluviitaleaceae bacterium
AGGTATTATTAAATTGAAGGGTAGGAAACGAAAATCCAACAAATAATAAAAGCGCGTAGGGATAATGACAAAGTTCGTCATAATCACTCACGCGCATAAATTCAGCTTTAGGATAATCCTATGGGGGGCACCACATACAAATCTGTAGCAATACACAAAACAAACCTCATTTACATTCGACGATATCCATACTAAAGATGCACCAAAAATATGGATTGAAAATAAAGTCAGTTTATAGTATACTAACAGCGTTGCAGCGGCAAGCTAAACTTGTGCCTGTGAGTGATACGAGTAATCACCTACAGCCTCCGTGACACCCCTGGTAAGGTGTCGCGGACGTTGCACCGAAAGGCAAGCCTTTTTCTAAGTTTTCATTTCAAAAACATTCTAACACTTTCCTAGGAATAGTTCAAGCTATTATTTCATTTTTTTGTAAATTTTTGTGATTTCAAATTATGTTCATAGCAAATTTAGCGTGATTTTTAACGGAAGTTCATATAAAATAATAACCGCAGGTAAATTCATAACCATTTGCGAATGTTGTTGCTATGATTATGGAAATAATAGTAATGCAAATTAAAGTGAACGCAATGCAGAAAATAGGAGGTGCGCAAGTAATATGTTGGTTGAATTTAGTGTAGAAAACTTTCGTTCTTTCAAAGATAAAGTTACGTTTAGTATGCTTGCATCTGAGGTCACTGAACATGAAGATACAAATGTAACCACCCTTGATGATGGCACACGACTATTAAAGTCGGCAGTAATTTATGGGGCAAATGCTTCCGGAAAAAGCAACTTAATGTTAGCTATGGCATATATGTCTGACTTCGTTTATAGGTCTTACTATATGCAGCCGGATGAACCCACGAAAGTTATTCCATTTAAATTGGATGCAGATTGCAAAGAAAAACCAAGTAAGTTTGAGGTGATTTTTTATTGTGATGGCATAAAATACGCATATGGGTTTGCAGTAACTAACAAAGAAGTGCCGGAAGAATATTTATATACTTTCAAAAGTGAAACTGATGAATTGCAAATGCTTTTTTCACGAGATGCTACAAACGAAAAAGAATATGATTTTCCTGATGGAGAAGATAAAGGTTTATTAGAGAATCTATGTCAATTTAATGCTCGTAACAAACTCTATCTCTCAACTGCTGCTTTACTAAATTACAAAAAAATTACCAATATTTACAATTGGATGTGTGATTTTACTCTTCAAATTTATAACTTTATTCAAACTTTTAACACCTCGTATAATATTCTGCGTGATGCTGCTTATTATGATAAAAATGCAGACGTAGCTAAATCAGTGCCTATTGTCAATAAAGCTATAGAATGGGTTAAAGAAATTGATACTGGTATAAGCGAAGTAACTGTTGTACAAAATCCTGATTCATTTGATGATGACTTCTTTAATAATACCACCATGGAAAAATATATTAAATTACTGAATAACTTCAAAACTATGCGTGAGATTATGAATTCTGATGGAAGTCGTTCTAAATTTGAATTTAAATTTTTTGACGATGAATCACTGGGTACTAGTAATTTCTTTACTATTGCAATAGCTGTGGCAGAAAAAATGTCATATGGAGGCATAATTTTAGCAGATGAATTGAACGCTGAGCTACATGTGTTTTGGACAAAGCGTATTGTAAGTTTTTTTCATGATGCTAAAAACAACCCTCTGCATTCTCAATTAATATTCACTACTCATGATACGGGTCTCCTTGACTTAGATTTATTTCGCCGTGATCAAATATGGTTTACAGAAAAAAGCCCTGATACCAGTGCTACAGATATTTTTTCGTTATACGATTTTGGAGATAAAACAGACGTAGATGTTAAAAAAGGGTATCTTTTAGGTGTTTATGGAGCTATTCCTTTTATTAGAGGTGGCTCAAATGTCTAAAAAACCATACATTTCCCCAAGAAAAAGCAAGCAAAAAACTCCTCGCCCGGTTGTAATTATTGTTTGCGATGCAAAAAAGACTGAGCCAATTTATTTTAGCCATTTCAAAAACAAAAAGCGGGATAAATTAATAGATGTTAAAGTCGTAAAAAGTGCCGCTGGAAAGTCCTACGATGCTATAATAAAAAAAGCTATTGAAAGTGCCAAAGGCGTAGAGGGCAAATGTACTGTTTGGTGTGTATCTGATACTGATGTTAACCACAATATTCCCAATGCTATGGACGCTAAAAATAAACAACTAAAAAAATATGTTGAAGATGCCAAAAAGCATGGTTTTGAAATCGCTTTATCCAATCCGTGTTTTGAATTTTGGTTTTTGCTACACTTCACATATACAGCAGCTAACTTGAAAGACTATAATGCCGTAGTAAACGAATTAGTTGCATATTTGCCTGATTATCAAAAAAATAGTGATGTTTACGATAAATTATCAAATAGGCAAACAACTGCTATAGATAATGCAAAAAAGCTGAGGCGTCACTACGAAGAAGAACAAAAAACACCCAATTTATGGGATGTATCCGTTAACCCTTATACCGATGTTTACAGACTTGTTGAGTCTCTTACATAAGATTGTGGTGATGTTTCCCAAAAAAAGCGAGGCTTTATCATTAAAATAGAGCCTTGCTTTTTTTAGAGGCTGTTTAAAAGCTCTCCAAAATGGGATAATTAGTTAAAAGCGCAATGAGTGTCTGATTATGCCAAAATGCAAAACCGCTTAAAATCAAAAGAATTTTCATGTTGATTTTTCTGACGAAACAGCATACAATAATATTGTGCCGAAAGGCATTAAAAATGTTGCCCGCTCTCTGATATGCGGCATATAAATGTTCGGAATAAAAATGTTGTTCGCTTCCCGGTATGCGGCTTACAAGTGGCTGGGATAAAAATGATTATTGCAGGGCTTCGCCTTTTATGTGCGAAGCCTTGTTTTATGGATAGGTGCATGAACATGGATAGTGGAAGATTTTGCTTTCTGGCAGACCGATATTATGAGGATTTTCCGGACGAATACCTTATGCGTAATAAGGAAGTTGTTGACGGCGTATTGCGTGACCGCCCTTGTTTTTTCGTGTTCCAAGATAGCGTAACTCCTGAAATTTTATGGCTTGTGCCAATTTCATCAAACTACGCAAAATATAAGGCGTTGTATGATAAAAAGGTGGAACGGTATAAAAAGTGCAACACTATTCGTTTTGGTGAGGTGCTAGGCAAGCAAGCCGCCTTTCTTATTCAGAATATATGTCCTGTCACAAAAGAATACATTCGTGAAGTTTACGTTGATAAAAACGGCGTTGAAATACAGATTGATGGCAGGATTGCCCAAGATGTTATTACCAATGCTCGTGAGGTTCTTGCCATAAGTAAGCGTGGTACAAAGATTATTTTTCCTGATGCGAACGCTATACATAAGGCATTGTGTGAACGAGTTGTTTCGGCTAAATCGGAAAAGGCTCTGGCCGGTTCGGTTGAATCTGTGTAAATGCTTTATTACAGCCACAAAAGTTCCGGTTGAATTTTCCCAAATCTACATTTCCTAAGCTTGCTCATACTGCTTTTTTAGCTCTTGGATACGTGTGCGGCTGGTTTCGCGGTTACGTGCATTTTCATCTTCAATAGCCTTTGTTTCTTTAAGGCCGGTCATAATAACCTTCCAGGTTTCTTCCATTGTTTCCAATTTAATGCTTGGCGCACCTGCCATACGTGCAATCTGTTGACTTTGGCTTGAAATATTTTGCGCATTTTTTAGCATCATCTCATTGGTACGCGCATCCAATTCTGCCATAGAATCTGCTACTAACTTTTGACGCTTTGCGGCTATAGCCTGAATCAAACCATTTTTAAAAACCGGGATTGTTACTACAAATGCCGAATTTATTTTTCCAATTAACTTTGTATTTCCACGTTGCAACATCCTAATTTGTGGGGCAGTTTGAAATGCCACTTGCTTTGCCATTTCCAAGTCAAAGGCTCGCTGCTCCAAAAGATCAATAGCATTGCGCATTGATTCCATTTCTATCATTGCCATTTGATCGCCGTTTCTTGCACGCTCTTCTAAAGATGGAAGGGCATGAAGCTTCAGCTCTTCGGCCTTTAATTCTGCCGCTGCAATATATTTTTCTAAAGCAAAAAAATAGTTGTAATTTTCGTGATATAGCTCTTCCAAAATTTTAGTTGAGCTTTTCATTTCTGTTTCATATTTTTTAATTTCAATGTAAATTTTATCAATTTCAGATCCCATGGTCTGATATTTTTCCAAAACCTTATCCATCATATTTTTTCCCCTGTTGAAAACACGAGAAAGTAGCCCCTTATCTTCTGTAAAATCTTTTGGATCAAACTTATCCATAACTTTAGTCAAATTTTTAATTAATGCACTTGATTCTTCCATGCTTGAAGATTTTGTTGTAGCCAATATGCGGTCTGCAAAGCCTGATATTTTTAAAGATGATTCTTTTCCAAATTCAATTAGTGAAACCTGGTCTTTTATATCAATTGACTGTACAAGTTGCCGCACTTCCGGGCTGTTTCTAAGTTCTTCTTTCAACTTATTAGGATTGTTTAAAACCTCTTCTTGCTTATCTAATGTTGTTACTAAATCCATTTTTTTTATATCCTCTCTGAAATGTGTTCTCATTTACTTACAAGTTTATTAAAAAAGCTTTTTACTGCTTTTTTATTTCTTGTTACACGGCACGACAAGTCTAGTTGCTGTTGGTGGCTTTCTTCAAAACTGATATCTTCAAGCCAATGACTATCAAATAAACCGGAGTCTACATGCAATTCTAAATCTCTTTGCCCTGTTGGGTTAAACAAGATGATATCCATTCCCAGTTCATTAAGTAATAATATACGGGCGGCATCTGAACGAGAAAATTCGCCCGATTTCCCATCATTAAAAATTACAAACTTAGGTACAGTTTGAGAATAGTCATATTGCTGCAATATTTGAAGAATATTCGCCGGAATCTCCAACGCTTGTGAAAATAAGTAAAGTTCTATATCCTCATTTGTGGCCTTTTTCAAATGAGCTTTTTTTACATAACGTGAAATAGCACTTACCAATCCAATCTGTAACCCTTTAGGCAAATGACCATATTTCCACCAATCCGCTTTAATCAATTTATTGCTATCTAGTGTTCCGTTAACAAGCATTTTCTGAAAATGGAAGCGATGATACCCTTTCACATCATCAGAAAATGGAAATTTATGCACATCTATTGTTAGCTCAGATTCCACCAAGTCTCTATATCTATGAGCGTAATCTACACGATCTTTGGAAACACCACAGATTTTTGAAAAAAGCACAGGTACATAAACTGTCTCATTTTTAACTTCAAAGCTAGGGCGTATAAAAGCCTTTGCTTCGCTAATTAGCCGTACTTCATCATAGGTTGTATGCAATGTAATTGAATGGGGAGAATAATCTCTAAATTGCCATGGCTTAAACAAATAAGTACCGTCCTGATGCAGCATTTGCTCTAATTCGGCAGAAGCTTTTTTTGCAACAGTCGCTTCACGCATAGGCTTGGACGTTGGAAGAGGTTCTAATGCTAAGGTGTTCGGATAACTTTGAATAGAAATTTCGATGCCCTCTAAAGCAGGCGAAAAAATATTTTTCCCTTCCGGATGAAATACAAGCACATCCAGCCCCAACAACATTAAAAAATAAAGGAAATAAACCTCACTTTTTGTTGCATCCCCATACCAGATAATTTTATTTGTAAAATCCTTCAAATAAGTCCACGACCATTTTATTGTATCAGTTAAAACTCGGCTTAAATCTTGGTGAAAAAGCCCTTGGTGCCGACTTTCAAAAGTTTTAAGTAATTGAGTGTACATACTACGAAGATGGTCATAATAAGTATGCTCCTTTAGAGGAAGCAAAGATTTACCGTCAATAAAGGCTATAAAACGATTTATTGACATGTTCTTGTTTTCCCTGTGAAAGTTCATAAGCTGCTGAATTTCTTGAAATCGCTTGTTATCTATATGCTTGTCCAAACTACCACTTGTAAAAACTTGAACATCGTCCCGATCATAAACCATGTTATAAAGAAATTCTTTATAAGTAAATACATCCCAAGGTGTTCCCAAGATTAAGCCCGCAACTTGAGTGTATCCTTCCCTTTCCGGCAGAGGCTTATTAAAAGCCTCTTCCCAGTTGGATGCAGATATTGGAAAGGGTTGTATGTTAAATTGCATAATTTTGTCACCTCTCAATTGACCGCAGGTTTTAGCGTAATTTGACATTTGTCTTATTATGCCTGTCCGCTCTATTATAGAGTGTAAATGATTTTTTTTAAACCAGCAAAAAATGTACGATTGCAATTTTTGTGATATTATGTAAATATAGATAAAGTTACACTAATTATTTTCATTTTTTGCAAAATGTTGTTGTAATTACTCGAATACAGGAGAGAGATATAATATGGAAAAGTACGGCCTAAGTAGTGATCAAGTAAAAGCCTCAAAAGAAAAGCATGGCGATAATAGAATTACAGAAGTGGCATCAGAAGGGTTTTGGGATAAATTTTTAGGCAATCTAGGCGATCCCATGATAAAAATTTTGTGTGTTGCTTTAGTAATTAATGTTATTTTTGTTTTTCTTGGGCAAACAGAATGGTTTGAAGCTCTTGCAATTGCCATTGCGGTTTTAATTGCAACTTTAGTTTCAACAATTGCAGAGTACAAAAACGAGAATGCTTTTCAAAAACTGCAAGAAGATGCATCTCAAATTGTCTGTAAAGCATATCGTGATGGGCAAATCACACAAGTTTTGATAGACGATTTAGTGGTTGGTGATTATGTTCTTCTTCAACCGGGAGATAAAATTCCGGCAGACGGAATTCTTTTTAATGGTGAACTTGGCGTTGATCAAGCAATTCTTAATGGAGAAACCCAAGAGGCTCGCAAAATTCCTATGCCTGAAGGCCATGAAGATAGTGAATCCGGGCTGGATTTTCTTAACGAGTATAAAGTTTTCAGAGGTTCGGTAGTATGTAACGGAAACGCGATAATGATTGTTACTACAGTAGGCGATAAGTCCGTTTATGGGCAAATTGCAAGCGAACTTCAACAAGACGACGACCGCGATACCCCTCTTAAAGTGAAATTGCGTAAACTGGCAGAAGATATCAGCAAATTTGGTTATATCGGTGGTATAGGAATTGCACTCGCGTTTCTTTTTCAACGCATTGTCATCCAAAATGACTTTGATATGGCTTTAATAACCGCATATGTATCCAATTGGATGGTATTGATCAACGATATAATTTACGCTGTAAAATTTGCCGTAATAATAATCATTATGGCTGTTCCTGAAGGGCTTCCTTTGATGATTGCCATAGTTTCTTCCCTAAATATGAGAAAAATGCTTAAAAATAATGTTTTGGTTCGGAAGCTTGTAGGAATAGAAACCGCAGGCAGCCTAAACATTCTTTTTAGTGATAAAACAGGAACTATTACAAAAGGCGAACTTGAGGCTATTACATTTATTTCCGGGGGAGGCACAGAATTTTCTACACTGGATAAAGTTGGCGAAAAGCTTAAAGAGATGCTTTCCATCAGCATTCACAGTAACACAAGTGCGCACATGGGAAAAAGCGGAGATGTTGTAAAAGCAATTGGCGGAAATGCAACAGAACGAGCCATTTTAAATTTTGCCCTTTTGAGAACACCTACGGTTAATGTGTCTATTACTAATACAATACCATTTAATAGCAATAACAAATATTCAGCAAGTCAAATCAATGGAGACTACAACCTTACTCTTGTAAAAGGTGCCCCGGAAAAAATTCTTGAAAGATGCACACATTATTATGATGAAGATGGACAAGTTGTTCCACTGACAGACTTATCTGCAATAAATGACAAAATTGACGAAATGGCATCAAGGGCAATCCGTGTATTGGCACTTGCTACAACCGGCAAAGAAATAGATGGTGCTCATTTGCCTGAATGGAATGACGGTGTCCTCGTCGGTATTATTGGCATTCGCGATGAAATCCGCCCTGAGTCAGTTTCGGCAATCCAACAAGTGCATAGCGCAGGTGTTCAGGTGGTAATGATTACCGGCGACCGCATGGAAACAGCATCAGCTATTGCAAAAGAGGCCGGCCTGTTAAAAAGCGATACAGATATTGCAATGACTTCAGACGAGCTTGCAAAGCTTTCTGATGACGAATTAAAGAAAATGCTGAAAGATATTCGTGTTATCGCAAGGGCATTGCCAAGCGATAAGAGTCGTTTGGTTCGTATTGCGCAAGACCTTAACCTTGTTGTAGGTATGACAGGTGACGGTGTTAATGATTCGCCTGCACTTAAAGCGGCAGATGTTGGGCTTGCTATGGGCAGCGGCACAGAAGTTGCTAAAGAAGCCAGTGAAATTATTATATTGGATGACAACTTTAATTCTATTGACCAAGCAATACTGTATGGTAGAACCATTTTTAATACAATCAGAAAATTTATAACATTCCAGCTTACTATCAACTTAGCCGCGGTAGCAATATCTTTTATTGCGCCATTGCTTGGTATGAATCCGCCGTTGACCATAATACAAATTTTGTGGCTTAACCTTGTAATGGATTCATTGGGTGCGCTTGCCTTTGGGGCAGAACCTGCACGAAGAAGATATATGCAAGAAAAGCCTAAGGACAGAAACGAAAATATTATAAGCAGTTACATGAAAAGTTCTATTGGCATCGGATCATTGGTAGTATTCGGGCTTAGCTTGTTTTTCCTGCTTTCAGATATCCCACGTACAATTTTCCGCTATGCACCCGATGACAGATATCTTATGACCGGATTTTTTGCATTCTTTGTGTTCATCTATGTATTTAACGCCTTTAACATACGTACCGAAAAACTTAACTTGTTTGAAAACATCGGCAAAAACAAAGGCTTTTTAGCCATAATTGGTTTAATTGCAACAATACAGTTGCTAATGACATTCTTAGGCGGCCCGGTATTGCGTACTTACGGCTTAGTGTGGAATGAAATGCTGTTTGTAATGGGGCTTGCTTTTATCATTATACCTGTTGATTTGCTACGTAAAGTTATTTTTAATGCAACAGCGCGAAGTTAGGAGGACAGTTTATGGGAGTAAATTTGCAAAAGGGACAAAAAGTTGACCTTACAAAGGGCAATGCCAAACTTAGTACGCTTATGGTAGGGCTTGGTTGGGATGAAGCTGAAGGCCCGGCCGGCAAGGGTCTTTTTGGTAAAATTTTCAAATGGAATATTGACTGTGATGCAAGTGTTCTTGTGCTAACGGATGGCAAATTAGAAAGTGACAGCGATCTTGTTTACTTTGCTAATAAAAAGCATAAATCGGGAGCAATTGTACATCAGGGTGATAATCTAACAGGTGGCAGCGATGGTGATGACGAACAAATTAAAGTTGACCTTGACAAGCTTCCTGCAAATTGCGATAAACTAGTTTTTGTAGTAAATATTTTTATGGCAAAAACTAAAAAACAGCATTTTGGTATGGTAAATAATGCATTTATCCGCATTGTTAATGACCAAACTGGCGAAGAACTTTGCAAGTACAATTTATCTGAAAATTATGACAATATGACTGCCATGATTTTTGGTGAAGTTTATCGGCATGAAAACGAGTGGAAATTTTCAGCTATCGGCGAAGCAACAAAAGACCCCGGATTAAGGGAGCTTGCCGCCGGGTATTCTTAATCAAGGATTGTTTCAGATGAAAGTAACGGCAATTGCCGTGAAAATATAATTTCTATTAATTATCAAGGAGGAAAAATCAATGGCAGTAAATTTGCAAAAAGGTCAAAAGGTTGATCTTACAAAAGGAAATGCAGGTTTATCAAAAATATTTATCGCACTTGGTTGGGATACAAATAAGTATGACGGAGGTCATGACTTTGATTTAGATGCAAGTGCATTTTTGCTTGGTTCAAATGGCAAAGTACCGTCAGATAAGGATTTTATATTCTACGGAAACCTTGCCCATTCCAGCGGTGCTGTAGAACATACAGGTGACAACCTGACAGGTGAAGGTGAGGACGAGGACGACGAAGTAATTAACGTTGATCTTTCAAAAATACCTGCCAACATCGACAAAATTGACTTTACAGTAACTATTCATGAAGCCCCTGAACGTGGGCAAAACTTTGGAATGGTTTCAAATGCGTACATTCGTGTAGTTAATTCAGTCAATGGTGAAGAGCTTATTCGTTATGATTTAGGCGAAGATTATTCTGTTGAAACTGCCATTGTTGTAAGTGAAATATACCGCTCCGGGTCAGAATGGAAATTTAATGCCATCGGCAGTGGCTTTAAGGGTGGATTAAAGGCACTTTGTGAAAATTTTGGTGTTAATGTTTAAATCGTGAACCTTTCATAAATTTAAGTAGCTGTTTTCATAGCTTCTTGATAGACCTGTCTGCTGCCTCATTCTATTATTTCCTTCCATTGCCGGCAGACAGGTCTACTTTAGAAGCAATTCATGCTTCTTATTAAGGAGAATTTTTATATGCCCGTAGAGCTTAGGAAAGGTCAAAAGGTTAATTTATCTAAATCTGTAGAATCAAACGAATTTATAATTAATTTGAATTGGACACAGACAATTAAAAAAAAGGGGCTTTTTGGCACGACAAAATCACAGGCCGTTGACTTAGATTTAGGTGCATTTGTTGAGCTTAGCAATGGTAAAAAACATTGCATACAAGCATTGGGAAACTCGTTTGGAAGTCTTACCGACGTTCCCTATGTCATGCTTGACGGAGACGATAGAACCGGCGAATCTACCGACGGGGAAAATCTTCGCGTTAACGGCAAAATGTCCTCAAATATACGGCGATTACTTATATATACATTTATATATGAAGGTGCGGCAAACTGGCAGCAAGTAGATGGTATTGTAACAATCAAGTGCCCCGGAGCAGACGACATTGTTATAAAAATGGATGAATACAACAGCAATAATAACATGTGTGCTATTGCCCAAATTACAAATATAGACGGAAATTTTTCTGTTGAAAAACTGGTTAACTTTTTTAGTGGGCATGAACTGATGGACAAGCATTTTGGCTGGGGATTTAAATGGACTGTTGGAAGAAAGTAAATAAAAGGGCCAACCAAAATTATTAAAATAAATTTTGGTTGGCCTTTAAGCTTTCTAACATCTAGCTAGATATATGTTAGTTTAAAATGGAGTTGGAACTCCACATGGGTATATAGTATGAATTGTCATAAGAGAAAAATTCGGAGTATCCGAAAATGCTTTTTCTTCTACTTGAAGCTCTTGTAAAGACAACACTAAATCTTTATTATGCATTGATTTCACCTCCTTTTACCATGGATGGGCACATGGGAGAGTATGAATTGTCATAAAAGAAATATTCGGAGTATCCGAAAATGGTTTTTCTTCTATTTGAAGCTCCTGTAAAGACAGTACTAAATCTTTATTGTACATAAATCGCACCTCCTTTTCTTTGAATATATGAACAATATCTCTTTAAATTTTCCGGTATTTAGCTAAATAAAATGGTTTAACAATATTAAAGAACTGCACATGGGAATATAGTGTGGAGTGTAAGATGTGAAACATTCGGAGTATCCGAAAATGTTTTTTCTTCTACTTGAAGCTCTTGTAAAGACAACACTAAATCTTTATTATGCATTGATTTCACCTCCTTTTGTCTGATATAGTGAATATTTTTTTAACTTCCGGCTATTTAGCCTAAATTATAGTTGGAACCGGACATGGAAGAGTATGAATTGTCATAAAAGAAAGATTCGGAGTATCTGAAAATGATTTTTCTTCTACTTGAAGCTCCTGTAAAGACAACACTAAATTTTTATTATACATTGATTTCACCTCCTTTTTGCTTGGGATATTTATGAATTAAGGTATTAGGGCGCGCTCCCATTACCCAATCATGCATCATTAGAAGCAGTGATCGTTGCCCCGGCTTGCTATATGGGGTAGTTTATTCCGAAATCGCATTCCACAGACTTTCTGATAGTGGAAGCCAAGCTATCGGATTTTTTCTTCTTGCCGATTCTATAGCTAATATAACGCCGGAAACTCCTGAAAAAAAGTCAGACGATAATCTATACCCTACTCTGCCGGATATAAAGATTTTATCTTCAATCTCAATTAAAAAGGGGCGTAATTTGTTTAATGTGTTTTTCATTTGATCATTGTTATCAAAACAATCAAGTATAAAGAAACTTGCTGCACCTCCTGCCAAACTTGGTTCTAAGCATATTCTGGCATCGGCGTTTCTTTTTAAACCGCTTAACTTATCTTCGTATATATTTTGATTGCTAACTTTTTGTAATATTATTATGGATAACCAAACACCTACAGATCCATTTGATAAATAGGGCAAAACACGATTTCTTATTTTGTCATGGACATTTAGCAGCCCTTCCCCGTTATCAAATAACCCATCAATATCTTTTTGCAAAGCAGCAATTGAACCGTTTAGATATTTCTCATTTTTTGTTGCATGATATAAAAATGATAGAAACATTGATAATCCTGAATATCCATCAAATAATCCTAAAGATAGGGCTTCCCAATCGGAGCCGTTTACCGCAATATCTTTTTCAACAGCCAATATAATTATATTGGCAATATCTTCGGCTTCTTTTAAATATTTTTGATCATCCGTTGCCATATACAAAGAAACTAAGGCTAGTCCAATACCTGCTAAGCCGGATCTAAAAGATAAGTCGTTACAATTTTTATCGTAGCTTTTTATTACTGCATCAATTATTTGCAAAGCTTCTTTTTGATAGCCACATTCATATAGCGTGCAAGCAATTCCGGCTTTTCCTGTTAGGTAGGCATTATTATATCCATGATTAAGAACTAAGTTAATTTTGGAATCTATCCATGATTTTATATCGCTTGTTAAAGAGGACAGTCTATTAAGAGCTAAAACAGCCCCAAACCCTCCGGTATGTATATTTAACATACCGCAATCAGTTTCAAATTGGCGTATATCTCCATTTATCAAGCTTTCTGATTCGATTTTACAATTATGAAGCAATGCTGCTTTAAGCTTTTTAATTATTCTTTCTTGGGTATCGTAATATTCTGCTATGGAGCCGCTTTCTATTATTTGTTTAGCTTTTTCATACGTATTATTAAAAATTTCATCAGATTTAGGTATATTTTTGCAGCATTCTATTTGAAAATCATAAAAATAATCGTAAAATTGGGAACCAAAATTATCATATATCCATAAACAATGAGAAATATTTATATTTGCATCAAAATCAAATACAGGTGCAATTGGTAATAGCAAATAATGTAGAATACGGTTTAGCGAAAACCAGTCCTCATCTTTTGCTAATTTACTTTTGAGACTGTGAAATCCACGTGTTACAACCACTTTAGCAGAATCAACATTGGCTTCTTGGGCAACTTCAAAATCAATAATTTTTATGTTGAAATTAGCGTCAACAATAATATTTTGAACATGCAAATCACACATTGCGATACCGCGGCTATGCATTTCTGTTACTATATTTTTTAATTTGTTCATTATTAAAATTACATTGTCTAAATATTTTTTGATTTCAACATTTTCAACAGGCATAAATGGATAGTTTCTAGTAATCCATGTTGTAAGTGCATTACCTTCTGCAAATTCCTCAACCAAAAAGGTGTGTTCCCATATTTTGAAATAATCTACGGCATTTATGATACCTTCAACATCATTTAATTTAATTAAAGCATCATATTCAATTAACAATCTATCGGCGGCGGCCTTATTGTTAGAGTCAATTCCGATTCCTAACCTAGCTTCTTTAATAAGAATTTTTACTCCATCTGCTTCTCTTTTGCCAACATAAATTCCGCCGGAATTAGAAAATTTTAAAACTTTTTCAATTTTATAAAGATCCATTTTTGTTTCTTCTTTTGATAAGTTTTCATTCTCAAATAGTTCGTTTTGCTGATTTAATTCTTTTGGCTCTTCTATAAAATCAGGCAAATAATATTTAGGCTCTCGGATATCGGGAACTAAATTGCCGGTGGAATTATATATACAATAATCACCATTATCGTTTACAATTTTTTCAAAAGCTCCATATCTATAAAAAATATTACTATTTTTCCACTGTTTATCTGTCAAAATATATGGGCCTTTTGGAAAATCTTTTAATGCCGCATATAATAGATTAAGTAGTATGATAAATTCATCATTTTTTGGATATATAGTTATAAATTTGCCGGAGCTAATTCTATTTCCATGTTTTGAGTACATTTTTAGTAGTTCTTTTTTGCCTTTAACATGTTTAAAAGATATTTTTTCATCTAATAAAATTTTTGAAACAGTATCTAAGGTTATTTCTGCATTACTATAATCGGTGCTAACATGAATTTTCCAACCTTGAACAGGTAAAATTCTATTTTTAACATTATAAGATGCCCAAAACCCGTCAGATCTGTCAACAGTCCAACTATTGTTAACATTTTTTACAATAAAGCTTTCATCATTTTCATATACAGGCTTCACATAATATGTAGAAGTAGCACTCATATATTCAATATATTTTTCATAGATATTTTGCATTTGTATTCCTCCCAACTTAGAAGCTGTATTCAGCTTCTTAAAACATTTACATTTAACATTTATTTTAGTTAATTCCATTTTATAACATTAAATTCCAAATGTCAACACAAAATAATTCTTTAATGCATGAGGTTTTTTTTGAATTGCTATAAAACAAAAAGCCAAACAGGGAGGGAAAGTAGTCCTGAGTGGCTTTTTAAAATTGCTATGTTGCTATGTTAGTTCTCAATCAAAAAAACTTTGAAAACCCATTGCCAAAATTATCTAACAATGGTACAATGAAAACGTAACATTTGCAATTACAACGTTCGGTTGCGCCTAAGGAGGGCAACAACCGACGCATGAGGGGATGCCTACTAAACATCACCCTGCAAACACAGAAACTCTGTCGCTGTAGTATGCAACAGTATAACTTAGTTTTGCCTTTTTTACAAGGGTAAAGTTAGTTGTTTTGTTCAATAGGATACTTTAGTGCATTGTAGTACGTGTTTATTCATTTGAATTATGCGAATGGATGGTTTGAATAGCTTAATTATTTAATTAAAATATTCAGGCGTGCAGGTGGTGTTGATCGTTTTTGGATCAGGATCCCTGTACGCCTTTTTTGTATAGTTTTAGAAGCCGTATCTCAAGAGTTGAATGCAGCTTCCTATATAAATTAGGCTGAAAGGAGGAGAGTCCAATGACTTGAAAACTTGCTATGCTAACATCAACATAGTTAACATAGCACCCTAAAAATTGAATAAATACCTAAAGCCTATATAGCCTAGACGTTGCCTATGGCTAAAAAAAAGATACTTTGCTTATGTAGCAAGGTATCTTTTTTTATGATAAATTGGGGATCTACTATATACTTCCGTTTTCTGCCCATTGCTTTACAAAATTCATAACCTCTTCATAGGTAGGGCTTTTTGCATTGCGTACATAAAATCCGGAGGTGCATACCCCTAATGCAAGAGAATTTACAGGATCAAGCCCTAAAGCCTGGCCAAAGCAAAAACCTGTATTAAAATTATCTCCTGCGCCGGTGGTAAGTACAGGCTTTTCGCAAAACGGGCCTTCTACTTCATAATACCGACCATTAATGCAACAACAAGCTTCTTTTATTGGATGCACCACTAAACAGTAAATTCCAAGTTGGTTATAAAGTTTTACGGTAGTATTTTGGATACCATCATCTTCAATACCAAACACTTTTGCGATCTCAAACAGCTCTTTTTCATTAAGTCCCAAAACTGCCCTAAAGTTGCTTTCAAACTTGGCAATCAACTTCATAGCCGCTAAAATATCTTCCTTGTTTCGCTTTTCCGGGTCTGCCAGGTCAAAGAAAGCCAAAGGCTTTACAGGGCGGTTTGACAATAGCGGAAATACTTCATCAATTAATCCCTGCCATATTTGGCTCATATATGGTACCATAGTCCAGTTTTCCATTCCAAAAAGGTCACATTTATCAATCATTGCTGCAATCTCTTTGGGAGTGCCAACTACACTTTTAAATTTTTCCCAGGTTATACTGTTAAGCCCCGTAAGTTTTCCCATGATTATTTTTCCATCATCAAACTCTACTGCATCACTGTGCCCCGGGTCACATAAGCTGTATACTTTTTCGCATTTGCCTACCATTTCTTCAAATACCGGATGAATTGTTGGATCGCCCAAAGCTCCAATATAGGTAAGTTTTACACCATATGATAGCAAAGCATTTGAAAGTATTGGCCCGTTGCCGCCTAATTTAAACTTCATTGGCACCATTTCGATATTGGTACCAAGGCCGGATGCACGGCTAATTCTTTCGCCAAAGTCCGCTATAGTTAGGATTCTTGTAAAAGTCTCGAAATCATGCCGCTTGTCTACAAGATGGATTATTTCATCTACAAATCCATCAAGTCCTATAACCATAGACAGATTTTGCCCTTTGTTAGATTCCAAGTTTGAATATAAACTTTGCAATATATCTTTCATGGATATTTCTACATCCTTTCAATCATAAAGCCGTTTAAACGATTTACTATTATTGTAAAATCCGTCTTGTTGGCTTATCTCTCCCTGGATCGCCTTTGATATTTCTTCCATGTATGATTTAAAAGCATTTATGGCAGAATCCAAATCTTTATCATGGTGGCCGGGCAAAGATGATACAGAAGCTTGTGATTTTACTAAAAATTCTCCTGAATGGTCTTGATCCGGCAACACAAATTTTAACTCCAGCGGTGCTTCAAAATTCACATTAATTTCTGAAACTACTTTATCTAAGTACTCAGCATTAACCACCTCTTTATCTTGCACATTTTTTATTCTAGCTACAAAATCGTATACCATACTCACTCAGCCCTTTTAACATTAATTAAACTTTACGAATTAAATTTATCATCTCTTGTTTTAAATCATACAAGTTTTGTGATAAATCTACAGGAAACGTTTGTGGACGGGTTAGACGTTTATGTTCATCCCATAATGTTTCTCGTTCATTATGAGCCTTTTCCCGAATTTTCATCACATTAGATGCGTTGTATACACAACGTCCATTTATAAAAATCGGTTCAAGCAATTCCCTTGCACTATATGCACCGGATTTTAAAGTCATACGCTTCCAAGGGGCTAAGGGATCAAATACAGTGATATCTTGGTTTTCATTTATCACTTCGTCTGCCAAAGTTACCAGATCCACTTTTGCTTTGCCCGTTAACGAGTCGTATAACCTAAAAACCTTTTTCTCTGCGGGATTTGTTACCTTTGCCGGATTTTCTGACAATTTTATTTGGGATGTCCACTTGCCTGCTTGGTCTGTTTGTGCTGCAAGTTTATACACCCCGCCAAAAGCCGGATAATCTTTTGAAGTAATAAGATGTGTTCCTACTCCCCATGTATTAATACATGCATTTTGAGCTTTAAGGTCTGTTATTACATATTCATCCAAATCACCGGAGGCACTTATTTTTGCATCACAAAACCCGGCAGCATCAAGTTCTTTTCGTGCTGCTTTGGATAGATAAGCTAAATCCCCACTATCCAGGCGTATTCCATAATTTTTAAAAGTTATGCCCTTTTCTTGCATCTCTTTAAATATGGCAATAGCATTGGGTACTCCTGAACGTAAGGTGTCGTAAGTGTCTACCAGTAAAATACAATCATGAGGATATAAATCTGCGTATTGTCTAAATGCTGTAAGTTCACTTTCATGGCTCATAACCCAACTGTGAGCATGGGTACCCCGTATAGGAATGCCAAAACGCTTACCTGCCAGTACATTACTGGTTGCATGGCAACCTCCTATCATTGCAGCTCTTGCGCCATAAATACCTGCATCCGGGCCTTGCGCCCTACGCAAGCCAAATTCTAAAACAGTATCGCCTTGAGCTGCCCATAGAACCCGCGCCGCCTTTGTTGCAATCAAACTTTGATGGTTGATTATGTTAAGCAAGGCAGTTTCAATAAATTGTGCTTCTATAATAGGGGCCTTTACTCGTATTAACGGTTCGTTAGGAAAAATTACAGTGCCTTCAGAAACAGCGTAAATGTCTCCTGTAAACGAAATCCCTTTTAAATAGTCTATGAAGTCGTTACTAAAGATTCCTGTATCTTTAAGATATGCAGCATCGTCCGGCGTAAGTTGCAGGTTGCGGATATAATCCACCACCTGATCCAGGCCGGCCATTATGGAATAGCCGCCTCCGTTAGGATTTTCACGATAAAACATATCAAACACTGCATACTGAGTAAGCCTACCCATTTTTTCTGCATGATAATAGGCTTGCATCATAGTTAATTCATATAAATCCGTTAATAAAGTGAGGTTAGAGTTTTCCATTTATTTTTCATCATCTACCTTTAAAAGGCCATGCCAAAACCATCGCTGCCGGACTCATCAGCTTGGTTATCTTCGCGGCCAAATTGTTCAAGTACACCATAAGGGAAGCAAGCTCTTATTTCATCGCCTGTTAATTTTTCTTTCCTCATCAGTTCTTCAGAGATTTTATGCAATACTTCTAAATTTTCAGTAAGTATGCGCAAGGCTTCAGAATAGGCATCCTCTACCAGGCGTTTAATCTCGTTATCAATCATAGAGGCAACTTGCTCGCCATAATTACGTTGATGGGCAAAATCGCGGCCAATAAATACTTCTTGATTATCATTGCCTAACTGGATTGGGCCTACAACTTCACTCATACCAAACTTTACTACCATGTTACGTGCTAAGGATGTGGCTTTTTCTATATCACTTGCCGCGCCGGTAGTAATATCTTTAATTACAATGGTTTCTGCGGCTCTACCACCAAGACAAACGATGATTCGTTGTTCAAGTTCTTTTTTAGTGGAGAATTCGCCATCATCTTTAGGCACCGGCATAGCATAACCCTCAGCCATACCCGTAGGAATGATGGATACAATATGATTCCCCTTCATTTCAGACAGGATTTCATTCATTATTGCGTGGCCCGCCTCATGATAGGCAGTAATGCGCCGCTCTTTTTTTGAAATGACCCTGCTTTTTTTCTCAGTACCAATGGCTACTTTTATAAAAGACCTACGAATATGGTCGGTTTCTAAAGCTTTTTTATTTTCCCTGGCGGCCAGCAAAGCAGCTTCATTAAGAAGGTTTTCTAAATCCGCAGGGGTAAACCCGGGTGTGGTTTGGGCAACTTGTTTAAAATCTACATCTGATCCTATTTGCTTGCCCTTGGCATGAACTTGAAGAACAGCCTCACGACCTTTTACGTCGGGTGCTCTAACTACTACACGCCTGTCAAAACGTCCGGGACGCAATAAAGCCGGGTCAAGAATATCCGGGCGGTTAGTAGCTGCCAATATTATAACCCCTTCGTTAGTACCAAAGCCGTCCATCTCTACCAATAGCTGATTAAGGGTTTGCTCTCTTTCGTCATGGCCACCACCAAGACCTGCTCCCCTCTTTCTACCCACGGCATCTATTTCGTCTATAAATACAATACTAGCCGGATTGCGCTTAGCTTGCTCAAATAAATCTCTAACGCGAGAAGCACCCACACCTACAAACATCTCTACAAAATCAGAACCTGAGATGCTGTAAAAAGGCACATCTGCTTCACCTGCTACAGCTTTAGCAATATAAGTTTTACCTGTACCGGGAGGGCCAACCAGCAATACGCCTCTGGGTATACGAGCACCAATATCAATATATTTTTTTGGCATTTTTAGAAAATCGACTATTTCTGCAAGTTCAGTTTTTTCTTCTTCAAGCCCGGCTACTTGGGCAAAAGTCACCTTGTTTTTGCCATCAACTGTTACCCGTGCCTTACTTTTTCCAAAGGACATCATACGTCCGCCACCACCGCCGTTGGCACCTTGCACCTGGCGCATGATAAATATCAGCATAATAGCCGTAACCAGCAAAAACAGGAATGTTGGTATAAGCTGAACCAGCCAATTGGTACGCGGCGTGGGATCAACATCAAAATTAAGTCGATCCGCATCTAAATACGTATGAGCCAAAACCATAAAAGTATCTACACTGGGAATATTAATTACTCTGTCATGTAATTCTCCTACGCGCCTTACGCTAACGCGGGCGGCATTACCTACATCAGTTTCTCTAACCAGTCGAATGCTGTAGATATTACCTGTACGCAGATCATCAACCATATTCGCATAGGTATAAGAAGGTAATTGCTCAGTTTGGGGAGATAAAAGCCTTACTGCTGATAAAACAAATAATATGGTCAAAAATATGACCAAGTAAAGACTAAAGTTTTTTGCGTATTTATTCAAATCTTAACTCCTCTCTGATTCCATGCCTTTTTTACTCCACCATCATTTTTATAGATTAAGCACGCCAATATAAGGCAAGTTACGGTATAGTTGGGCATAATCCAAGCCATATCCTATCACAAACTGATCCGGGATAGTAAAACCTACGTAATCAGATGTCATTTCATGAATCACCCTTCTATCCGGCTTGTCCAGTAAACAGCACGCTTTAAAAGATGCAGGTTCTTTGGATAAAATATGCTTTTTTATAAATAAAAGTGTGTGTCCTGTATCCAAAATATCTTCCACCAAGAGTATATGCTTCCCGGCCGGATCAAAATCCAAATCTTTAGTTAGGCGTACTTTACCACTCGACGATGTACTATCACCATAGCTGGATGTACCAATTTGATCAAATTTAACAGGCATGTCAAGCTTTCTTGCCAGATCTGACATAAAGATCATAGCACCTTTTAGGGCGCATACTAAAGTAAGGGGTTCTCCCGCATAGTCTTTGTTAATGGTTTCGGCCAATTCATTAACACGTTGGCAAATGGCTTCTTCTGATATAAGTATGCTAATATTCTCGTTCATAATGTCATCCCGCTCCTCATTCTTTGGTTGGCTCTTTTTTTAAAACCGACACTTTCAATACTTTGCATCCGTCTTGGACTGCATAATCACTACTGATTCTTTCATTTTTGCTATCCTTGTCTATTATCCATAGGATATTGTTTCCCATTGCCAGCAAGGGTATGGTATCCCGCTGATTTCCGGGGATTTTACGGTCGCAAAATTCATCTTTAAGTTTCTTATTGCCTATGGTGATAGCGATCCTATCCCCCGGACATCTAGTACGAATGTGCAACTCTCCTATGATTTTATCATAGTTAAAATATTTCGTACATATCTCTAAGGAATTTACAAGCGAAGTTGTATAAGGAATTTTTCCAAGATTAACGTTAGGCTCTATAGATGCTAATGCATAGCAGTTTAATATGGGGATAAAAACAGGTTCATTTATGATAATTTTGAAACAAAAAGGGGTTGTATCATCAATTTTTTTTTGGATGAGCTTAGGTAATTTAGAAAGAACCAAAAAATCATATTCTCTTTGGGCGAAAAGTAAGCCCGGTAAATGAAATTTTTTCCCTGTTTGATTTGTAATAAGCGTTTCTATCTGCGAAATATGTTTTTGAGAAATGTCTTTTAAGCCTCCCGCTTTATGTAATCCCATACGGATTACCCGCCTTTGCATTGAAGCGGGAGATTGACAAAGAGTAGGTATGTGGAGTCGAATCACTTGATCTTGAGAAGTTTGCGTGTGAGAAAGACATTCTTGAAATACGCTACATGTTAATTCCTCCAATAGCATTGATTCTTCTCGTAGCAGTAAGGCAGTTTTAGCCAATTGCGCTGATGCAGTGGGGTTAATTTCTTGAAGCGTTGGAATAACGTCATGACGAATACGGTTGCGCATAAAAGATTTATCAAAATTAGATGAGTCTGTGCAATAGGAAATACCTTTGTTGCACAAGTACGAATCTATGGTTGATCTATCTGTCTCTATCAAAGGGCGGATAAGAGTAATATTTTTTTTTGCTTCTCTTATAGGAGGAATACCGCCCAAACCTGTAAGCCCTGTTCCGCGGCACAAGCGCAGTAAAAGTGTTTCAGCATTGTCATCTTGATTATGGCCCAATGCAATTTTTTTTGCACTGCATTTTTTTGCAGCTTTATATAAGAAAGCGTAGCGAATTTTTCTTGCAGCTTCTTCTATCGAAAGGCCACAATTTTTTGCTTCAAATTTTACATCTGCGGAATGGGATAGCAACTGAATTCCTAAACCATGGCAAAGGCGTTGTACAAATCCTTCATCCTGCTGAGATTCATCTCCTCGTAAATTGTGATTAACATGTGCTGCAAAAAGGGTCAAAGAAAAATCCTCCTTCAGCTCCAATAAGCTATAAAGGAGGGCAACAGAATCCCCACCGCCTGATACTGCTATAAGTACATGATCGCCCGGGGATAGCATTTTGTATTTTTGAATAGTTTGGATAATGTGCATGTTAAATTCTCTTTTATTAGATTTTTAGATTTGTCCACTATATTTGTGCTACTGCCATTGCTACTGCTAAAGTTTCGCAGTGGGATATGCTAATATCAATTTTTGTAATACCGGCCCTTTTTGCAATTTTAGCAGCTTCATTGTGTAGAAATACTTCGGGTTTACCTTCAGGATTACAGCGAATCTCTATAGATGCCGGCATAAAACCTGCAAAGCCTGTACCCAGAGCCTTTGCCACTGCCTCTTTTGCAGCAAAGTACCCGGCTACACTCTCTAAACGTCGCTTGCTTAGATGTTCTCGCTCTTGCTCTGTGAAGCAACGCAACATAAATTTTTCTTCAAAACGACCATCACTTTGGTTGAACCTATCTATTTCTATAATATCAGTGCCAATACCATAAACTTGCACCTACTACCTCCCACTCATCATACTTTTTAATACCATGCCCAGCCTACAAAGAGGAAGTCCAACAACAGTAAAGTAATCTCCCTCTACTCGCTCTATCAGCAAGGCTCCTTTTTCTTGTATCCCATAAGCCCCGGCCTTGTCAAAAGGCTCTCCCGTAGCTATATAATCGTTAATTTCTTCTTGGGATAAGGAGCGCATAAATACTTTAGTGCTTTCTACAAAAGTTTTTTGCTTTAATTTTTGATTGTTTAAGCAAAGTACTGTAACCCCGGTAAATACAGTGTGCGGACGACCTTGCAAGCGCATTAGCATATCAAAAGCGTCATCCTTATTATCAGGTTTGCCCAAAATTAAACCATCTATAGCCACAATTGTATCTGCACCAATAATAATTGCATCTTCTTTAAGACTTTCTTGGATATGATAAGCCTTTTTTTCTGACAAGGCTGTTACCAACTGATCCGGCGATAAAGCCGGATCTGCTGTTTCATCCACATTAGCAGGGATAACTTCAAATGAAAACCCTGCCATATCAAGCAATTCTCGACGCCTGGGCGAACCGGAAGCCAAAATAATTTTCATAATTTTTCACACTTACTCCGTCCTAATGGCATTAAGGGCACTAAGTCTCATGGCTCTGCGCGCCGGGAAGTATCCTGATATTAACCCAATAAGGCTGGAAAAAAGCAAAGCCAACCCACCAAGCCATGTTGGGATCAAAGATACTACTGTACCGGGTTCGCCAATCCAGTCAAACATCCCGCCCATAAATTCCATATTTGTATGCGTATTTAGTAAGTATGATACCAAATAACTAAACAAAACTCCAATCAGTCCGCCAAAAAGACCTATCAAAGCCGCTTCTATTAAAAATAGCTTTTTGATATCTGATAAAGCTGCACCAATAACTTTCATTACACCAATTTCGCGGGTGCGCTCATATGTGGACATTACCATAGTATTTGCTATGCCTATGGCAGCCACAAGAAGGGATACTACTCCAATTGCTGCAAGCATTTGTTGTTGGCTTTCTGCCATGCCTTGTATGCCTTCAAGCCATTGAGTAGGGCTGTGCGCAGGAAAACCCCTGGATTCAATTTCTTGACGCACTTGGCTTACATCGTCCAAATTTGATACTCTTACAAGAATCATGTCGTATCCTGCATCATCTTGTACAACACCTGTACGGGCATTAATAAAGCTGGTGCCGTAATCTACATCTACGCCCCACATATTATTTTCTTGAGTATGCCTTCTTGCATCGTTGTTGAGTCGGCGCACAGTTTCAATATTCATGAAAATTCCGCCGTCTGTAGTCCAGTCGTCACCCTCTGATCGTGCAAGCCTTCCTACCACTTGGATAGCTACAGGTCTTATAGGCCGTGGGGCATCTATATCTCCAAAAGCAATGTCTTGATCCTGAGTTTCTGCACCAAATATAAAGCTGCTGTCATAAGACATAGTAATACGATCATTCCAGATATCTACGTATGTTTCTACTTCTTCGCCTATCATAGACAGCCAAAAACGTTCATTACTCCAGCTTTGGGACGTTGTATTCAGGAAATTTCTTTCTGCGTTATATCCAAATACAACTTCTAGGTTATCTCCGTCTTGTAGCAGTCGGCCTTCAAATATTTCATATCCAAAGTCCGCCATGGATTCCGGATCTATACCTATTACCTGGCCTCCCCATGCTATGGCATAATTGCCACTCCTAAAAAACAATTCTCCACGAAGCATAGGGCTAACCACTCCAACCCCCGGAATTTGTGAAAAACTCCGAGAAGCGTCGCTATCTAAATTTGGTGTTTCCATTTGTTGATCGTCCATGCCCGACCACCACATGTTTCTGGGATTGTGTACTGTGATAACGTTAACATCTCCCATTGTGGCAATTTGCTGTTCAAAACGAAGGTTATTAGCAAGTCCAAGGGAAACAAGTACAATTATAGATGAGGTTCCCAGTACTACGCCAAGCATAGTTAAAACTGTACGCAACTTACGCTTAAATAAATTGCGCAAGCACATAAGCAAAATATCAGTGGTACGCATTTTCTCCCCTCCGACTCTTAATTAAAATCTTGAAATAAGTCCCGATTATTACGCTTGTTTCTAATAATAAAGATAGCGATTGCAGCACCTATACCTACTATTAATAAGCCTCCAACAATCCAAACCCACAATTGACTAAAAAAGCCGCCGCCCTCACTGTATGGATCATCCCATTCACCGGGAAATCTGTCTCCACCTAAGTAATCGTCCGGCCCCCACATCATCATCTCTTCAACGAAAACAGAGAATTCGTGCCTAAATTCTATTAACTCGCCTGTCTCATCTTCGCCGGATACAATCAAGATGCCGTGTTGCTCTCCCGGTTCTTCCGGCGTAAACTGACCTGCAAAGTTCGCGCTGTTTCCGCGCCCCATATTACCTACAAAAATATCTACGCCGCTGGTATCAAAGTTTCCTTCTACTGCCACACGCAAATTAGCTAAAGTTACCCTGCCGGAATTAATGATGTTAAAGTCCACAAATATAGGCTGAAACATCATAGCATGGCTGGGTATCTGCAAATTGCTGACCTCTAAGCGTGTCACCTGCCGTACATTAATACTGAGCTGCTCAACTTCTTGAAATTCGTCAAAGTCCTCATCTTCATAATCAAAAGTTACCTCTATATTATAGGTACGCGGGTCTGCGTTAGGTACAGTAAACATCCGCAGATCCCTATCAACTGTTTCTCCGGGGCCAAGCCTATTTACAAACAAAGTATTACTGGCTCCTACCGTTGTAAAAACTGCGCCTGAGCGTTCTGCATATTCCACGGCCTGCAAAGTAATTTTGATATTATAAACTGCCCGTGTAGAGCTGGTGTTTTGAAAGGTCATGGATAAATCGAATTGCTCTCCTGCCGAAACAATCATAGGATAAACAGAATAGGCCGACACAAGTATACGTGGACGGCTACGCCCAACCTCTTCCTGATCCCTGTCTCTGTCCGGATTATATACATTTATCCCTACAAATTGCTCAAATGTATCCGTTTCCAAATCACCGGAAACGCCGGTATCATATACTACTTCAAAGCCTATCATGTGATATTGGCTGGAAGCATCTGCTGTGGGCGAAAATACAAAGCTTAAAGATTGAGTTGCGCCGGGTTCTAAAATATTGATGGTTTGAACATTAGCACTTTGAGGGACTACCGCATCTGAATCCAGAGGCGAGGCACTTATACGGACATTACGAGCCGCAAGGTTTCCTGTGTTAGTCACCTGCATAGAGATTTGGGTTCGTTCATTTACTCCAATTGTCCGCCCTGCGGCAGTAGATGATATATTATCAATGGAGACAAAAGCTCTGTTTGCGCCTGTTGCCGGTGCAACAACTGTGACGAAGTATGTAAAACGCTCAGAAATTTCCTCTCCTGCATGATCTCTACCTGTTACTTCAAATACAATGGGAAATGTGCCGCTTGTTATTCTGTCCGATGCCGCCAATCCAAAAGAAACTGCGCTTGAATGTCCTGCTTCTACTGTTTGAAGGAAGGGAGCATTTGGGGCACCTGATAAAAATATTCCTTCTGAGTCTAAACCATCAACAATGGCTGTATGCACATTATTTGCTACACCGTTGCCTAAATTAACTAAATTGGCAGAGACAAGAAAAATATTCCCAGGAAATATTTGTACCTGATTAACAGAAAAGTTTTGCAACAGCACTCTGGGTTCTAATTGTTGAGCATCAATGCGTATTGAAATGCTGTCTTGAGATGTTTCGTTGCTGCCGTCTCTATCACGAAAAGCAAATTCCAAATTAATGGAATAATTTCCTGCGGTTGCGTTTGAATGGGCAGAAAGTCGAGTACGCACAATGCTGTTTGTGTTCATTGCAACATTGCCCAATACATTACTGTTGCCTATAAACTCAATATTAACGGGGCCATCTGTGGATGCAGTTACTAAAACGTTATTTGCTAAACCACTTCCTATGTTACGAACTATAATGTCAACATACTGCACTTCTCCCGGTGTTATAACAATAGATTGAGGCTGTTGCAAACGAATGTTAGGATGTTGAGGCCGCGGGGTAGCTTGGGGTCTTACAACATTTGATGAAGCCTCATTCAACTGTCGTTGTAAATCTTGAATCTGTTGATCTTGCTCCATGACTCTATCAACCCACCACCCAATATCAAGATCAGAAGCGTTTACTATTGCGGGTGAAAGCAGTGTGCTTAACACTACCAAGCTTAGGGTTATTGCTTTAATAAATGTTTTCTTCATTACAACTTTAATCCCCTTTCATATTTTAAGCTCTATTTTTACCGAAATTCTGTCTCATCAGTTTTTACAGCAATGGATTCTTCTTCTGCTGTTTCAACTGTTGTTGTCTTGAGTGCTACTTTGTCCTCTATTCCATCCACTCCGCCATCTTTGATACGGATAATTTGGTCTGCATAATCTGCAATTTCCAAATCATGAGTAACAATCACTAGTGTCTGATTATATTTACGCGCTATACCCGTAATTAAATCCATCATTTCTAATGTTGTTCTGGTATCCAAATTACCCGTAGGCTCATCAGCAAAAACAACCTCCGGATTATTTACAAATGCTCTGGCAATACTAACCCGCTGCTGCTGCCCGCCTGAAAGCTCGCTGGGCTTATGTTTGCCACGGTTAGAAAGGCCAACAGCATCCAGCATTTCTTGAGCTTTTCGATTGCGTATTTTTTTAGGTACTCGCCTAAAAGTAAGTGGCAGGGTTACATTTTCCAGTGCTGTAAGGGTTGGCATTAAATTATAGGATTGAAACACAAACCCTACATAACGCTGACGATACAACGCCAATTGAGTTTCGTTTAACTTTTCCAACGGCTTACCCTTAAACAGGATGGATCCTTTGGTGGGCTTCTCTAACCCGGCTATCATATTTAACAGGGTTGATTTACCTGACCCGGATGTTCCCAACAGACAATAAATTTTTCCTTTATGAAATTCCAGGGAAACATCGTCTAAGGCAACAATACGTTCTTCACCCATAGGATATATCTTGCGCACATTTTGCAATTTAAATAATGGTTCTGACGTTAGCATTTTCTGTCATCTCCTTTGAAACTTTGTTTGCACATTTCACTATGGTACCTCCACTTCGCACTAACATGCTTCGTATCGGTGAAGGGGGCGCAATTTCCGCTTGCATCAACACGTAAACTTGTTAATGTTAATCGAAATTGCTATAGAGCATATTGAGGTTATACGGCATTGTACATCAAATTGCCGAAAAAGGGAAGATCAGCTAATATTTGGCTTGTGTGCCAAGTTGCTTAAATAAAAAAACCGACCACTTAATATAAGAAGGTCGGTATGTATACAAGTCTAATCGAAACCAGTTGAATTATTTGAAGTAGCCCTTGTGGATATAGTATAATTGAGGGCGAGGAGGCGGATAATTGTGCAGGAAGAAAATAATCTACCGCTGGATATTGAAAATATCACATTGGACAGTAACACAAATATCAGTCAAATTTTTGATAAGATTTTAAAGCGTATTTTAATGGCATCGTCAAACGCCTCTGTTGTTGCATTTATCAATGGGATGTTTTCGGAAAATTTTCCGCGGGACAGTGAAATAACATATAACTACACTGAAAATATTGATGGCAGCTTAAAGAAAACCGTGGCTGATATAATCATAACCCTTTGTAGCAAAGACCGAGTTTGCAGGTTTCATTTGGAAGGGCAGGTTAATGACGATAACACCATTGTGATTAGAGTTTTTGAGTATGGTTTTGCCGATGCCTTGCGGCATCAAACAACACATAGCAATAAAATAACTTTGCCATTTCCAACACCCGCAATCATCTTTTTAGAACACACAGAGACAACGCCGGACAAGGTTATTTTAGAGCTAGACTTTGGTGAAAACGGAAAATTTGATTATGCTGTTAAGACTATGAAGTTCCTAACCTATAGTGTGGAAGAATTGTGCAAAAAGAATATGACAATTCTTTTGCCACTCTATTTGTTGAAGTTGCGGCGCGAAGTAGATAATGCTAAAAAAAGAAAAACTCAGCGAAAAACTACACTACGGAAGATTGCCAAAAAACTAAAAAGCTTAATAGAGGAGAGTGTTTTACCTGCTATTGCTGAAAGCGAAAGTTTAGGTAATATAACTCATAGTGATGCTTTTGAGTTATTAAGCCTGTTAGAACGGCTATACGATTATTTATATGGTAGTATCCCCGAGTTTAGGGAAGAGGAGGCAAATATCATGTTGTCAAATATATTGGAATTAAAATATGATTCTGAATTTGCTGGAATAAAAGCTAAATTAGCTGAATTTAGATCAAAATATGATGCGTTAGAATCGGAATATACTGCTAAACTTGCCGAAGCTGAAGCAAAATTTATTGAAACTGAAGCAAAATTTATTGAAGCTAAGGCGAAACAAGAGGCAAAATTTATTGAAGCTGAAGCAAAACAAATGGAAGAAAAAAGGATTGCGGCTCGTAATTTTAAAAATGATGGAATACCCGTTGAAGTTATCTCGCGGAATATGGGTATCTCAATTGCCGAAATAGAAAATTTATAAATCAACAAAAAAACCGCCTAAAATTTAGGCGGATAACGCTACTTGCAAAATTTACAAGTTCATGTTACTATCTGTTTACAAGTTTAGCTTGCTGTAGCAGTTAGCTACAGCGTTCGGAAGGCGTACGACCAATACACCAACCGACGCTTGCAGGGCTGATTGTCAACATCATCCACACACAAACACAGGAAACCTATCGCTGTAGCAATAGGCATTATACTCTATTTCCGCTTGTAATACAAGAAAGGCGCGAAAAGGCGGCGGGATATAGGGTTGTGTTTATTATACAGATGGCTTTATAGGTGTACTTGATGTTTGAGTCCTTTTACATATTGTTTTAGTTTATGATAATTGGGCGTGTGGGTGATTTCAACCTATAGGGTTGGCTCCCTGCACGCCTTTTTGCGTGCAAAAAATGTGTTGGGCAAATCTAAATCAATCCATTTTTCGGTGATTTAGCTAATGTCGTTAGATTGCCAAAAAACTAAAAAGTTTAATAGAGGAAAGTGTTTTACCGGCTATTGCTGAAAGCGAAAGTTTAGGTAATATAACTCATAGTGATGCTTTTGAGTTATTAAGCCTGTTAGAACGACTATACGATTATTTATATGGTAGTATCCCGGAGTTTAGGGAAGAGGAAGCAAATGCTATGTTTTCCAATATAATAGAATTAAAATACGATGCTAGACTTGCCGAAGCTATGGCAAAGTTTAAAACAAGGCTTGAAGTCAACAAAAAAACCGCCTAAAATTTAGATGGATAATGCTACTTGAAAAATTTGCAAGTTCATGTTACTATCTGTTTACAAGTTTAGATTGCCTTGAATATAGGTGGTCGGAAAAATTAGAAGCTGTATTCAACTCTTGAGATACTGGATTGGCGATGGCGATTTTTCGCTGGTTCAAGGAAATTACGACACCGCGTACCCAAAGGTACGCTAGGAGAAATTGACGCAGAAATGCAGAAAATTGACCGATAAGACAGTGTTTCAAGGGTTGAATACAGCTTCTTAAACACCCTCCAAGATAAAGTGAGCGGTTGTCCTTTGTATTTCAAATGTGGGGGGGGCAGCCGTTTTTTTGTGCTTTTTGATGAATTTTTTGAGTTTGAAATAACATCAAAATTAAATTAGGAGATGATGCACAATGAAGAAAAAATTATCGTTTTTAGTAAGTCTTTTGTTTGTTGTCATGTTCACAGTTGCCTGTGGCACACAAGACAACGGTGGTAATATACAACAAACGACTTCCGAACGAAGTAATATGCCTGTGGTTGACCCGATTGTAATAAGGTTCGGGCATGTAGGCGTAGATGACCCTGAAGTACAAACGCAATACGGCGCACTTGCCTTTGCAAGACGGGTTAATGAGTTGTCGGGCGGCATTATGCGTGTAGATGTTTATCCTGCATCACAGCTTGGCTCATCTGTAGAGATGGGGCATATGCTTCAAGCGGGTACTTTGCACATGGCAGACCTTGAAAATGCCTCTCTTACAAACTTTGTTCCCGAAGCGATGTGGAGCGATTTGCCATATATAATTCAGAGCTATGAACACGCCCGTGCGGTGTACGATGCCCGTAGCAGCGTTTCACGCTGGATGCGCCCGTTATTTGTAGAGCAGGGGTTGCGCGTGTTAAACGTGTACGACACAGGTTTTAGACACATGATGAACAATGTGAATCCAATCAACCATCCGCGTGATATGGACGGACTTGTAATGCGTGTTATGCCCTCTGTGGTTATGATGGAAACTATTGCCGCTTTTGGTTCAGAAGTTGACACCACTCCTTTTGCACAAGTCCCGGATGCTATTAGAGGCGGGCTGATAAACGGAAACGAGCAAACGCTGGGGGTTATAGCCGGAAACAGAATGTGGGAGTTTCAGCCGTATATCTCCATGACAGCACATTTTTTCGGCCTTCGAAAATACACATTTTCCGAAGTATTGTGGCAACAACTAACCCCCGCACAGCAACTTATTATATTAGAGGCATCAGAATACGCCACAAACAGAATGAATGCCCATCACCATGCAAACGAGGCAATTTTGTTGCAACAACTTACACAAGAAGGTATGCAAGTAACCAACCTTACAGTTGCGAATATGGCTGCATTTATTGAAGCGGGAGCAACTGTGTGGCCATTGTTTTTTGAATCTATAGGAAGCGGAAATGCAGCAAGGGGCAGTGTTATTATAGATATGGTTTCATCTTACATTCCTTGATACATTCCCGGATTCGATACAACCCAAAATGGAGGCAGCAATTATGATGAAATTATTTAGAAATATGAACATACGAAGCAAGCTGTTTGCAGGTCTTGCGGTGATTCTAATCGCCACCATTGCTATTTCTGTCTATGGGGGCATTATGATTGCGTATGTTGATTCCGAATATTCCCACGCTATGGGGTATCCTACAGAACGTGTGGATATTCTGAACGACCTATCACTTAATTTTATGGATGCACGGCGCACCATGAACAGAGCCGCCATGTATATACACGACCCCGGCGACCCTGTTGCGGGCATTATAAGTCAATGGAGCGGCGTACTTGATATCCGCACGCGCATGAACGAGCTTTTTGACCGCTATCACGTTAATCTGGAAGCGGATACATCCTTAACCGCAACAGAACGGAATGAATATCGAAGGCTGATTAATGAGTATGAGCGGTATGTTGTGCGTTATTTTGACCACTACATTACCGGCCTAATAGTTTATGCACGGATGTTTGACGAAGAAGCGGCAATCCAAATTGTGCGTGATGGCGTTGCAACAGTAAATAGGGCGAATGAATATCACAGCCAACTGCTTACCTACACAAGAAATAACATGACGGCACTTGGCAATTCGCTATCATCGCAAACCAATGCAACAATTTTAACCCTTGCGGTAGCCGCGGCAGCAGGCATCTTTTTGAGTATAGTTGTTATTATTTTGATTGCCGGTGCTATATCAAAACCCATCCAAAAGGTTGTTGCTACCTTGGGCGATGTTGCCAAGGGTAATCTTAACGTAAATATTGACAGAACCAACCTTTCTGACGATGAAACAGGGGTGCTGACAAAGGATGTTTGCGGACTTATTGATGTCATCAAATCAACCATCGGTGAAATTGAAAGAAGGAACCGCGAGATTTTGGTTGGGCACATCCAAAAAAAGAAAGTTGAAAGTACGGCGATGGGTGACTTCCGTAAAATCCTTGAAGGCGTTGAGGATATAGCCGATGGGTTTCATCAGTACATGGACAAAATTCCGTGTGGCATTATGATTCAAGATGAGGAATATCGCTACACTTTCGTAAATGCCTACAACAGAGCTTATGGATATGACCCCAATGTTATATTGGGGCGCGGCCTTGATGAAGTGCTGCCTCCTGACCGATTGGCGTTCTTTGTCGGAAAATATAACCAAGCAACGTCCTCGAAAAAGGTAGTTCAATACCCCGTTGAATTTACAACCCTTGACGGCAGAACCATACACGGGAATCACACCATAGTGCCGATTATGGATGATAAAGGCAAAATCAATTCCTATATTCATTTTTCATATGATGTTACTGAATCGGTTGAGGCGAAGCAAACCTCTGACAGAGTAAGTACCTACCAACACCAAGAAGCCGAGAGTATCACTAAAATACTTCAAGATGGGCTTGAAAAGGGCATACTCCAATTCATATATGAGCCGAAAAACGACGATAAAGATACAGTCGAAGCCGCTGCTGCTTATAAAGTAATCAGTAAAACAATAGAAAATGCCGTTACCTTTATAAAGGGTTATGTTGATGAGATGAATAGTGTCTTAGCGGCAATAGCGAAGGGTGACTTGACAACTACGATTAACAGAGAATATCTGGGCGACTTTGCCACAATAAAAGATTCTATCAACAATATTACCGCAAGTTTGCATAAAGCCATGTCTGAAATTTCTATAGCTTCTGAGCAAGTATCATTCGGTGCTAAACAAATCTCCACAAGCGCGTCAGAATTGGCAAACGGTGCGCAGGAGCAAGCAAGCTCGGTAGAAGAACTTAACGCAACCATAGACGTGATTAACCAACAAACACGTCGAAATGCAGACAGCGCATTGACTGCAAATGAGCTGTCCCAAAAATCAGCCGCCAATGCCCAAGAGGGCAACGATGCTATGAAGCAAACAGTGGACGCAATGATGCAAATAAAAGAATCGTCCGGCAATATATCCAAGATTATCAAGACGATTCAAGACATAGCTTTTCAAACAAATCTGCTTGCCCTTAACGCGTCGGTTGAAGCGGCAAGAGCGGGTGAACATGGTAGAGGCTTTGCGGTTGTAGCCGAAGAAGTGAGAAACCTTGCAGGGCGTAGCCAAGGTGCCGCGAACGAAACAACAACGCTAATAGAAGATTCTATCAATCGTGTGGATGCCGGCTCAAACATTGCGGGAATTACATCAAAATCACTTGATGAAATTGTCGTAGGCTCAAATGAAGTATCGGGGATTATCAGTAACATTTCCGCTGCTTCACAAGAGCAAGCGGAATCGATTACACAAATTAGCGATGGACTCGCTCAAATATCAAGAGTAACACAAAGCAACTCGGCAGTTTCAGAAGAAACGGCGGCGGCATCACAAGAGCTTAATTCCCAAGCGGAAATGCTCCAACAGTTGGTAGCATATTTTAAGTTGTAACAAGCAAACCCCACTCAATGAACCTGCATAAATATTCATTATGTAAAAAGCTGTATTCAATGACTTGAATACAGCTTCTAATTTTATTTAGCTTTTACTTAATCTTAAATCTGCTTACCAATGCCCTTAATACGCTGGCTTGGGTCGAAAGTTCTTCGCTTACAGAGGCATTATTTTGTGCCGAAGCAGAATCTACCAATATCCCGTTATACACAGTTTCCATACTGTTTTGGATTCTGGTTATTTCATTTGCCTGCTCGCATGATACATTTGTGATATTTGTCATAACTGTGGAAGCGTTATCCATCATTTCAACAATAGTGTGCAATGCCTCGTTTGTCTGTACAGACTTTGCCACGCCTTCATCTACATGAGCTATTGAATTCATAATCATTTCTGATGTATCTCTTGCAGCTTTGGCACTTCTTGCAGCAAGGTTTCGTACTTCCTCTGCTACAACAGCAAATCCCTTGCCGTGCTCTCCGGCTCTGGTAGCCTCTATAGATGCATTTAGCGATAAAAGATTGGTTTGGAACGCTATGCCTTCAATTATATTTGCTACTTTTACTACCTCTGATGAAGATTGCTTGATTTCTTCCATAGTTGTAGCCATATCTTCCATGTGCTTTGCGCCAATATTAGCGGCTTTTCGTACTTGCTGAGAAAATTCTTCGGCAGATTGAAGATCTTGCGCGCTTTTTTGAGTTTTATCCGTTAAGATATCAATAGCATTTCTTACCTCGCTTATAGCGGCCGTTTGCAATTCAAAGCTGGTTGTTAGATTATAGTTTGATTGAGATATATGCTCGGCACCTGATTCTACCTGGGCGGTGGCTATCTGGATTTCATTTACAAGTTCGCTGATGGAATCAATAATCATCCCAATAGAATCTTTTATTGAACCAAAATCTCCAATGTATTCACGTTTAATGCGAATATCAAAATTGTTGTTTGCAATTTCGTGCAACACCGCATTAATTTCAATTATATAACTTTTAATAATACCGGTTGATTTTTTCACTACCTTTTCCATGTAATCTAGTTCTTCGGCTATTTCTGCCGTATCATCATCATGAGGGCTTTTGGGGATTTTAACGTCTAAGTTGCCCTTTTCAAATGCTGCTGTGATAGTATTGGTTAGCTTTTCAGTGCGGTCATGACGATATATGTTCAATTTTTCAGAATTTCTTTGAATATCCCTAATATGAGTGATGTTTGTAAACAATACAAGTGCGCATACAACATCTCCATCAGCCAAAAATGGCACACAGTTGTATTCCAGGTCAAAAAGTTGATTTGGATTTAATTGCAACTGTATTTCTATTCCTGTTTGAAGAGTTTTTTCTCTAAATGCCTTAACTGTGGCAGGATGGTTTGCCAAATCTCCATTTAAAAATTCATTTATATGCATACCAAGCACATTTCGATCTTCATTTTCAGTAAATCTATTGATAACTGAATTGGTATATAGTATCTTAAAGTCATTATCTACCATAATAAAAGGATCTGTAAGTTGATCATAGCGAATGGTAAATTCTTCAAAAGCATTGTTTGCACTTTTAAGTATTTCGGCAAAATTACCTTCAAGCCGGGAATCTTTAAGCCTGTAAAGCAGATCTCCATGATGCAAAGCGTACTCAGTTCTTCTAAAGTTATCCAGCATAATATTTAGAGTATCAATGATATCTGCAAAAGCCTTAGTAACTTGGCCTATTTCATCATTAGAAATATTTGATAGATCTATGTTAGAGCTTTCATTTCCTTTAGCAACATCTTGTGCTAATTGTACCAGCTTACGAAGAGGATAAACTTTGCGAAAAATGATAACTATACCAAATATGCTTGTAAAAACAAAAAGAATAGAAGATATAATGGCCAATCTTTCAAAGAAAGTTGCCGAAGCTTGGGCATCTTCTTGGTATATTTGGGTGCGCTCTTCAACAAGTGTGGCCAGATAATTAAGTGTTTGTACAATTTGGATCCTGCCATCTTCATATGTATCTCCAAACATTAAAAATGTGGCCAAACTTCGGTTGCCTTCAAGTGCAGCATTAATGGCTTGGTATTCTATCAAGGCAAGATCGTTGGAATAGTTAAGGGCTTGTTGTATCAAGTTTTGTTCATTTGAAGGGGCATTAAGCTCTTGAAATGTTATTACAGCTTGTTCTCTGCGCTGTACTTCTAAAATTTCATCTTGATAGTGTTGATATTCCTGCAAATTGCCTGTTACAGCAAATGCTCCGGCCCAACGACTCAAATCCATTGATGCAACTTGTAAATCATTTACAGCTAAGTCCAAACGTCTGCTTTGTTCTACTGCATCTAATAGTCTATGGTTTGCATGTGAAGCAACCAGAGAAAAAGTTACATTAAGACTTGCTAATACTACAAATATTACTACTAAAATTTTTATTAACCGCGAGATACTCATTATGCATTGCCTCCATATATCTGTAAATTTCCATTATTAATGGAGTGTTTGTAATTTTTTGTTGAAGAGTGCAGTTTATATTAGCATAAAAACATATTTAACCGCTACCTTTTTTACGCAAAAAGGGACGATTTTTAACACTGAATATATTTACTACTTGCTTGTGATATGATTAAAACAGAATAGAAACCTATTAAAATCTACTCGTGAAAGGTGTCCGCCATGATACATATTGCGGTATGTGACGATATTCCGGAGCATTTAAACCATACTTTAATGTTGCTGGATGTGTATCAGCAAAAGAGACCAGATATAAAACTATGCTTGCACAATTTTAACTCCGGAGAGCAACTGATTAGTGCTCTTGATATGGGACAACGCTTTGATTTATATCTGCTGGATATATTAATGCCTAAAACAAATGGGATAAAGCTTGCGCAACATATACGCCTACTGGATAAAGATATTCCGTTAGTTTTTTTAACACAATCAACCGATTATGCATTGGATGCTTTTAGTGTTTATGCTGTTCAATATATATTAAAACCGGTTAACAAAGATGCATTGTTTCTTGTTTTAAACAAATTATTAGATAAATTAACAGTATCGCAAAAAAGAGAAGAAGAGCGTTTTATAGTAGTATCTGCCTCCGGCCGAATTGTTCCGTTAGCCCATACTTCTATTATTGTTGTAGAGCATGTTGGGCGTATACTAAAATTTCATTTGGATAATGGTTGCTTTATTGAAAGCAAGTCTATCCGTACAACATTTGAACTATCGGTTTCAGAATTGTTAAAAGATAGCAGGTTTCTTTGGGTTCATCAGTCGTATGTTGTTAATATGGCTTATGTTAGTGAATTAAGAGATCGTTTATTCATAATGAAAAACGGCATGGAAATTTCCATACCCAAACCAAAGTATACAGCTATGAAAAAAACTTATTTAAAGTATCTTGCAGAACTTAGCAAAGGATTGATGTGAATAGAAAGAGGCGATTATAGATGTTAGAAAAACTATCCCTGGACATGCTTAATCACATGCACCCTTCTTCTACCTTTGCATTGTATGAGGTTGTACTTTCTTCAACAGGGACAGAGGAGCTTTGTTTGCTGTTTGCAAATAAAGGATATGCCAATGTTGTCAGCATGGATTCTCAAGAAAGCGATATAATCGGAAAAATGTTTACAGAAATACTTCCCGGTGTTATTGCATGGCAATCCATGTTTATAGATGTTGCATTAAGACGAAGAGAAACAAGCTCTTTTGAGTCCTATAGCCAAGCATCAAACACACATGTACATGCCCAAATGTTTTCACCGGAATACGGCAAAGTGGTGTTTATCTCTCATGTACGAGACCAATTTGTAAAATCTGAAGCGGAAAAAGAATCAGAAGAACAGCGCATATGCATGATGATGCAAATATTGCCGGAAGGGATTTGTTATGCCTCTGCTGTTTACGATGAAGAAAGCGGAAATTTAATTGATATATTCTGCATTATCGTAAACGAAACCTTTGAAGTATATGAAAGTGTGCGGGTAGGATCTTTGCAAGGTAATTACTTTTACAAGTTATATCCCGCAGAAAGTAAAATGTGTTTAATAAAAGTGGATCAAGCCCTTAAAAACAACGAAAAAATTGTATACACACAACAAAACAGCAAAAGACAAATTATAGAAGTTAGTGTTTATCCTCAAGCGGAAAATCAAATATTTATATTTGAACGAGACGTTACTGCAAGAATAGCGACCGAAGAAGCAAAAACATTGTTTATATCAAATATGAGCCATGAAATGCGTACACCTTTAAGTGGTATTATTGGCCTGACCGAACTAGCACTTGATGATGTAAGCGACCCTGTAAAACAAGTGGATTACTTATTAAAAATTAAAAACAACGCTAAATCTCTTTTAACTATTGTTAACGATGTTTTAGACTTTACGAAATTGGACACAGGTAAAATGAACCTTGAAAAAACGCCGTTTTGTATATATACATTAATAAATGAATGCAAAACAATAACCCAATACGATGCAGAAAGCAAAGGGATTTCTCTTTATGTGCATTCCGAATGGGAACCCGGCCTGCTACTAATAGGAGATCCTGCAAGATTAAAACAAGCCTTGCTTAATCTTCTGTCAAATGCTGTCAAGTTTACAAAAAAGGGCTATGTTTCATTTTCACTAAAATGCAACGCAATTGTACGTAGCGAAAAAAAATATGCCGTAACTTTGGGCTTTGAGATTAAAGATACCGGTATAGGCATAATGCCTGAGAAACTGAATGTTATTTTTGAGCCATTTATCCAGGGGCATGAGGGTATAACACGCCGGTTTGGCGGTACAGGGCTTGGCCTTCCAATTACAAAAAATATTATTGAGCTAATGGGAGGCCGGCTTAAAATAAGGAGCGTACCCGGTAGCGGTAGTACATTTTTCTTTAATTTAGAATTTGATATTTCTACAGAAATCCGGATGATTGATGCAATAAGCGTTAAGCCGCCTATGTTTGATGCAACAATCCTTATTTGTGAGGATAACGAAATAAACACTCAAGTAATAAAAGAAAACCTTGAAAAAATGGGAATAAGCGTAGTAACAGCAGAAAACGGCAAGCTTGGGGTAGATATGGTTTATGATCAGCCACAACGTTTTGACATTATTTTTATGGATATTCAAATGCCGATTATGGATGGTGTAAGTGCTGCTAAGAAAATTAAAGATTCGGGATGCAAGGCACCTATTATAGCATTAACCGCTAATATTACCCAAAATGAACGACACAAGTATTTGACTGCCGGAATGTCAGATTGTTTATCAAAGCCTATTAACAGGCAAAAATTATGGAAATGTTTACAAACTTATTTAACCCCTATTGGCTATAAAACTATAGACGTACTAACCAAACAAAAGCAGAGTGGTCAACAAGAGCCAATTGGTAATGCAGTAAATTGGGGCATGGGTCTTGAAAATTGCGCCGGAAATCAAGATTTTTATGAAAATATGCTTAAAATTTTTATGGGAAAATCGAAAGATACATTTAACCATATCAAAAATGCTGTACATGAAAAAAATTACACACTGCTACATCGGCTTTGCCACCATGAAATAACTACCACCACCCTTATAGGTGCAGAACGGCTTGCAGAAATTTTAACATTTTTATCTGATAAGGCAAAAGAAAACTCTCCGAATTTCCAAGATGAAGAATTTTCACATAAAGCATTAAGTGCCTACCAAACGGAACTTTTGCGAGTATTGGACGGCATTGTAAAGTACTTAACATGATAAAACGCGAGTTGGATGAAGGAGTAATCCCTCTAACTCGCGTTTTTTGCATAATGTAACCATTGCTTTCAGTAAGTACCACGTATCCCCAATTATTTCATCATTAGAGCAAGAGGCTCAATTGCCAAGTAAAAATAAGTAATTAAGTAACAAACTGTATACATATAAACGCCACCTTTCTATAAATTTGAAATCATGTATTTTATTGAAAATTATTCAGTATCATCCGGCCTGTTAATTTCCAGGGGTGTATCCTCTCTGTGTTGGTTAATTTTAGGCATGTATTTAATCATTTGTATTACAAAATTTTTTTCGCTATCGGTAAGTTTATCAAAAAGCATGATCATCTGTCTGAGTTTGAGATCTTCAAAATTTTTGAGTTCGGCTAATTCAAAGCCGATCAAAACTTCTATAGGTACCCCAAAAACCCAGGCTATTCTAGTATCCCCATTACCTCATCATTAAAGCAAGAGGCTCAATTGCCAAGTAAAAATAAGTAATTAAGTAACAAACTGTATACATATAAACGCCACCTTTCTATAAATTTGAAATCATGTATTTTATTGAAAATTATTCAGTATCATC
>WQVX01000008.1 GCA_009785615.1 Defluviitaleaceae bacterium
GGTTTCAACTCTACGGCTTTGACCTTTAGCTATTGTTGGGTTGGTTCCGATACTGGTAACACCTATGCCTAAAGGATAAAACGCCCGGTTCCATACAAAAACCTTGGAAGCATATACCCCGTCAGGAGGTAAAAATTTATCATTATGCGGATAAATATTAGCTGTAGGAAAGCCTATAGTTCTCCCTAGTTGACGCCCCATTTCTACTACCCCATGTATAGTAAACGGACTGCCTGATAATCTATTGGCTTCTTGAATTTCTCCTCTAGCCAAACGTGTTCGTATTTTTGATGTGCTAATCTTTTCACCATCTAATTGTGTGGTTGGGATTGTAATAATTTCTATGCCCAATTCTCTACCAAGATCCTGTAGTATGGATTGTGTACCTGCTTGGTTATAGCCAAACCGAAACCCTTCCCCCACCAGCAATGCTTTGCAATTAAATTGACTTTTAAGTAGCTGACAAAAATCTTTAGGGGACATCCGGCTGGTATTCTCATCAAAAGGGTATTTTATCCAATAAGAAACCTTAGTCGTTTCAAGTAAATAATAACTCTCTTTAGTAGTAAGTAGTGGTTTATAATTTTTATCATGTAATACTTGAACAGGGTTTGGCACAAAACTTAGTACTGCCGGACACAGACTATTGTTATTTGCATAATTTATTGTAGCCTTTATAAGATCATAATGCCCCTGATGCAAAGCTTCAAATTTCCCAACAGTTATAGCTGTTTTGATGTTTGATTTATCTGTAAGGCCAGGGTACAAGGAATCAATGATTATCATACATCATAACCTCCGGCTTAAACATTCCTTTTTTTAAAGTATATAACCCAATCAGATCTTCTTTTCCATATAGCCAACAAAGTTGGCCTTCCGATAGCGGCTCAGATAACGAAACCTGCTCATAAGGTACCGGCAAACCGTTAATAGCTTGCTTAATAAAGTTTGTAATTATCCCTTTTGGAACAGGCAAGGCTTTATCTACGGGCATAAGAAAATCCCGGCGATTTTCTTCAATAGCCGGTTTTAACTCTGATAAATATATTGAGTCTTTTAAATGAAAAGTGCCGGATTTAGTACGAATCAAATCGCCCATACATCCACCGCAACCCAATTTTTGGCCAATGTCTGCACAAAGGCTCCTTATGTAAGTACCTTTGCTACAATCTACTTCTATCCAAAGACGGTTATTTTCTAGGTTTATATCAGTAATGGCAATACGTGGGATATCCACATGCCGTGATTTACGCTCTACCGTTTTACCGGCTCTGGCTAGATCATATAATTTTTTTCCTTCAATTTTTATAGCAGAATACATGGGTGGCGTTTGCATATATCCGCCTATAAAAGAGGTAATTACTTCTTCTATGGCGGATATCTTTATACCATCAGTAGAACCGGTAGTAAGAATTTTACCGGTATGGTCATCAGTGTCTGTGGTCATTCCCAAAATAAGTTCTGCCCTATATGACTTATCTGATGTTGAGTGCCCAATTCCAACGGTTAAGTAATCTGCTAATTTTGTAGCACGCCCTACACAGATAGGAAGCACACCTTCTGCTTGTGGGTCTAAAGTACCTGTATGACCTGTTTTAATTTTACGCTTTTTGCCCTTTTTATCCGTATTATCTTTTTCTTGACTTTCTTCGATGTCCTTTTTATAGTTGCTTAACAGCTTGCGCACTATAGCCACTACATCATGGGAAGTATAGCCTTTTTCTTTATAAATATTGATTATTCCGGTCATGCTTTCAATCATTTTAATTCAACGCCTCTAAAATTAAAAGTAATATTTTATCTTTTACTTCAAAAACACTATACTGTCCCTTTATTGTTGCACCTGCTGCCAATGTATGCCCGCCACCACCAAAGTGCTGGGCAATTGCACCTACATTTACACTACGAGACCGCAGGCTTATCTTGACTTCCTTGGTATCTCTTTCATATACCAGCAAAGATACCCTTGCATTACGTATGTTAAGGAGGATTTCTACTACTCCTTCTAAATCTTGGGAGGTAGCATCGGGTGCGTTTTCAAAATTTTGCATCATTTCTTGAGATACGCAAGCATATACCACTTGCCCATCTTTAATGCAAGAGCAAGAGTTTAATATTCGGGCAAGAAGTTTTACTTCTGTAAAGGATCGAAGATGTACTAATTCTGTATATATTTCTGTAAAAGGGATACCTAAAGACATTAATTTGCTTGCAACATCTAAGGTATCTTGGCTTGTGGCAGCATGACGAAAGCCTCCTGTATCACTTACCATTCCGGCATATAGTGCTGATGCTATATCATGGTTTAAATCCACAAAAGAATCCAACAGACGGTACACCATCTCGCAAGCTGAGGATGCTGTACCGTCTACGAAATTGTACATGGCAAAATTAGTATTGGTGTAGTGATGATCTATGCATATGGAGTAGGGTAACGTTTCTGCTAATTCTTTGGCCCTATCCGAAAGACGGCCTATATCAGCACAGTCCACACAGATTAAAACACTATCGGGCGTAGGTTGTTCAATACCATCCCACATAAGGTGCTTACCAGGGATCACGTCATATTTAAAATGGAAAGGTTCCATAAATACATGAACATTTTTCCCCAATTTTTCTAATGCAAGGCCAAGCCCAAAACATGAACCAATAGAGTCTCCGTCCGGGTTTATATGGCCTGTAATATAGAAATTTTTTTGCTCACTAATGAAGGTTTTTATTTCGCCAATGTCATGAGTCATTACGAACTACCTCATCTATAAGTTTGTGCATACGCATAGCAGAAGCAATGCTGTCATCCAGTAAAAAAGTAATCTCCGGAGTATGGCGAAGGTTAAGAGTTTCAGCAATACGCTTACGTATAAAACCTGAAGCATTTGCGAGGGCTTCTAAAGTTTCTTCAGGCGGAACATTTTTTTGTCCGTTTCCCTCTAAAACACTTACGGATATTTTGCAAAATTTTAAATCCGTAGTTGTGTTAGCCCCCACTACGCTTACTACAGTGCCTATGCGCGGATCCGACATCTCAAAGCGGATTATGTCTGCTGCGGTTCTTGCAATTTCGTCATTGATGCGCGCTATGCGTTGGTTATTTTGGCTTTTGCCATGGCTTTTGTTTTTAGACATGTGGTACTTCCTCCATTACATAAGCTTCCACAACATCATTTTCTTTGATATCGTTAAACCTATGGAATACCATACCACATTCGTAGCCGGAAGCTACTTCTCGCACATCATCTTTAAAACGACGTAAAGTATCTAGGGTTCCGTCGTACACTACAATACCGTCACGGACAATACGAACTTGAGAATTGCGCAAAATTTTACCATCTTGTACATGACAGCCGCCTATAGTGCCAATGCCGGATGCTTTAAACAATTGCCTAATTTGTGCATGACCCAATATCTTTTCTTGGAAAACCGGGGCAAGCATACCTTTCATAGCCGCTTCAATATCTTCTATAGCAGCATAAATAACACGGTACATGCGCAGGTCTACCTTTTCAGCTTCTGCTACAGATCTGGCTTGGGCATCCGGGCGAACATTAAAACCAATAATAATAGCATTGGAAGCACTTGCTAACATAACGTCAGATTCAGTGATAGCACCAACACCACCATGTATGGTACGCACCCTTACTTCATTATTGGATAATTTTTCTAAACTTGCTTTAAGAGCTTCTACAGAACCATGAACATCTGCCTTAACTACCACATTAAGATCTTTTACATTACCGGCTTGTATCTGCTGGAACAAATCATCCAAAGAAACTTTATTAGGTGTAGCTTTAATCAGATTTACTCTGCCACGGGCTACAACACTTTCTGCAAGCTGCCTTGCATGTTTGTCGCTGGAAGCAACATAAAACATATCTCCGGCGGTAGGAACATCATTTAATCCTACAATTTCTACAGGGATAGATGGGCCTGCTGTCTGTGCTCTGTTGCCTTTGTCATCTAACATTGCTCGTATGCGTCCATAGCTTTGACCGGATACTACAGGATCCCCTTCACGCAAGGTTCCGCTTTGTATAAGCACTGTAGCTACAGGGCCTCGGCCTTTATCCAGTTTAGCTTCAATAACATGGCCACGAGCGTTCTTGTTTGGATTAGCTTTTAATTCTTTAACTTCTGATGCCAAGATGATCATTTCAAGCAAATCTTCTATGCCAATTCTCTTTTTAGCAGATACAGGAACAGATATTGTACTGCCGCCCCAATCTTCTACCAAAAGCTCATGTTCTGTTAATTCTTGTTTTACTCTGTCCGGGTTTGCATCAGGCAAGTCAACTTTGTTAATTGCAACAATGATTTCAACGCCGGCCGCCTTTGCATGGTTAATGGCCTCTACAGTTTGAGGCATAACACCATCGTTGGCTGCTACCACCAAAACTGCAATATCTGTAACTTGGGCACCACGCATACGCATAGCCGTAAAAGCTTCGTGACCCGGGGTATCCAAAAAGGTAATGGGTTTACCGTTAATCTCTACAGTATAAGCACCAATATGCTGAGTAATGCCGCCCGCTTCACCTTCTGTTACATGAGTATTACGGATTGCATCAAGCAAAGATGTTTTGCCATGGTCTACATGCCCCATAACAACTACAACCGGTGGACGGTTTTCCATGAGTGTATCGTCTTCTGTTTCTTCTGAAAAAGCCGCTTCAAAAACGTCTACTTCCACATATTCTTCAACTAAACAGTTAAATTGCTCGCCAATATATACTGCTGTTTCAAAATCTATTTGTTGATTGGCAGTAGCCATTATGCCTTTTTTCATCAAAGTTTTGATGATCTCCGGAATGGATTTGTAAAGTTTTTCTGCCATTTCACGTACAGTAACATCCGGGCCTACAGTGATTTCTGTAACTGTGGGTATAACTGTTTCCGGCATTATGCGCTTTGGAGCTTTTTTAGCAGCACCTTTATTTGTTGATCGTGCAGGACGTTTAGATTGATTGTTGCGGCGGTTTGAAAATTCTTTATCCTTGAAAGAAGTAGTATCTTTTTTATCCTTTGCCTTAACTGCATCAGTACGCTTTTTCCATTCTTGCTTACGATCGCTTTTTGAAGGTTCTGTAGTACCCGGTTTTGCATCCGGCTTTTTACCAAAAGTGGCTGGTCCTCTGGCACCGGCAGCACCGGCAGAAGGGCCTTTACCACCGGCATAAGGCTTGTTTCCCGGTGGGCGATTGCCTGCGGGCCTTCCGTCTTTGTTAAAAGGCCGCCTATCTCCCTGTGGTCTTGGTGGACGATCTCCTTGTGGTCTAGGAGGGCGGTCTCCTTGTGGTCTAGGAGGGCGGTCTCCCTGTGGTCTTGGTGGACGATCTCCCTGTGGTCTTGGTGGGCGGTCTCCATATTGTCTTGGCGGACGATCGCCATGTTGCCTTGGCGGGCGATCTCCTTGTGAATGCCCATCCTCTGTTCGTGGCCTATAAGTGCGTTCTGCACCTTCAGCACCCTCCGGCCTTGGCCTTCTGGGGCGGTCATCGCCTTCTTGACGTGGTCTGCGTGGCAATTCTTTACCATCAGAGCCTACAGGACGCGGCCTACGTGGTAACTCTTTACCATCAGGGCCTACAGGACGCGGTCTACGTGGCAATTCTTTACCATCAGGGCCTACAGGACGTGGCTTACGTGGTAACTCTTTACCATCAGGGCCTACAGGACGCGGCTTGCGTGGTAATTCTTTACCATCAGGGCCTACAGGACGCGGCCTACGTGGTAACTCTTTACCATCAGGGCCTACAGGACGCGGCCTGCGCGGCAATTCTTTACCATCAGGGCCTACAGGACGCGGCCTACGCGGGCGGTTTTCACCATCCTGGCCTGAAGGGTTTTGTGAACGTTCTGCTCCGGCATTATCTGCTGAACGAGGCTTAGGTGCCTCATTATTATCAGAACGAGGGGGGGATGAAGTACCGGCATCTGTTTTTTGCGGCTGAGAATTTGATTTTAAACCGCTAATAACTTGCTTTACTTCAGAATCTTCCAATGAACTCATATGGTTATTAACTTCCCTTCCGTGCGACTTGAGTAGCTGAATAATGTCTTTGGAATTTTTGCCTAATTGGCGGGCTAATTCATAAATACGGGTTTTGGGCATTCAGTCACCTCACGTTAGCTCAAACTGTCATCTATCAAAGCCTGCAAGCGTACGGCAAAACCATTGTCTGTAATAACATATACAGTACGACCGGACTTGCCCACGCATTTAGACATAACATCTCTTTCTCCAAAAATCCGTATTGGCCTTTTGTAGAAAAAGCATTTGTTAACAAACTTCTTTTTTGTATTATCCGACGCATCTACAGCAATTATAACCAGTTGTGCATTTCCTCTTTGAAGAAGCTTTTCCGCAGTTTCTTCCCCGGTATAAAGCATTCCGGCTTTAGTGGATAAACTCAAAAGGGAGGCAATTCTACGATCCATGTTCTGCAAGTTCACCTCTCAACCGGTCATATATTTTTGGCGGGATGGATTGTTTAAAAGATCGCTCTAAGCCTTTTTGTTTACGCGCTCTTTCTAAACATACAGTATCAGGACATACATAAGCACCCCGACCGGGTGTTTTTCCTGTAAAATCTAAAGTAAACTCAAAAGATGCGTCTGCTTCTATCCTAACCACACGTATAAGATCCTTTTTGTTTTTCATTTGAAGGCATCCTGTACATTTACGCATGGGGATTTTTCTTTGTTTCACTTTTCATCTTCCTCCGGAGTTACAGGCAGTTGATTGTCTGTACTTCCCACATCGTAATATTCATCATCGTAGTATTCGTCATCGTAGTATTCGTCATCATAATATTCATCATCATAGTACTCATCATCGTAGTATTCATCATCGTAGTATTCTTCTCCTTCAAAAGTTTCAACAAGAGTTTCCGTTTCATCAGATGATGTAACATCGTCAGTTATTGTTGGCTCATTAACTGCTGCAACTTCATCATTTGCTATATCTTCAGCTCCATCGACTGTTGCAACCTCATCAGCAATTTTTGTAGATTCTTTTTCCAATTTTTGCTTTTCTTTCAGGAAAGCTTCGTAATCTACATTAAGCTCTTCTTTTGTAATAAAATTGAGTCCTTTTGCTTGAGTCTCACTTTTTATATCAATACGCCACCCGGTAAGGCGAGCAGCAAGCCGTGCATTTTGCCCCTCTTTACCTATGGCCAAAGATAGCTGATGATCCGGTACAATAACCTTTGCTGTCATTTCATGAGGATTAATAGCTACTGTATTAACCTTGCTGGGGCTTAAAGCGGAAGCAATAAACTTGACCGGGTCACTGCTCCAGGGGATAATGTCCATTTTTTCGCCTCTAAGCTCTGCACTTACAATATTAACACGATAACCACTTTGGCCTACGCACGCACCTACAGGATCTACATGGGGATTTTTTGAATACACAGCCATTTTGCTACGTATCCCCGGATCTCGTGCTATAGATTTAACTTCTACAGTACCATCATAGACCTCCGGCACCTCTTGTTCAAACAACCGCTTAACCAACTCCGGATTAGTACGTGAGACATTGACCACGGGGCCTTTATTGGTTTGTTTAACTTCTAATATATAAACCTTAATCCGATCTTGAAATTCATAAGGTTCTTTATGCATTTGCTCGCCGGGGTTAAGTATAGCCTCAAGCTTGCCTATGCTTACTATTACATTACGTCTGTCGCGGCGTTGAACTACGCCTGTGATGATATCGTGCTCTTTGGTAATATACTCGTTATAGAGTATTTCTCTTTCAGCTTCTCTAAACTTTTGTACTACAACCTGCTTAGCTGTTTGTGCTGATATTCTGCCAAAATCTTTTGGAGCCACTTCAATTTCTACAATATCCCCAATTTCGTAATCTATTTTGTATTTACGGGATTCTTGCAACGAAATTTGAGTAACTTCGTCCTCAACTACTTCTACAATTTCCTTTTGGTTAACTACTTTTACTTTGCCTGTTTTTTCATCTATGTGTACCTTTATGTTGGCATTTGCACCAAAATTCTTTTTGCAAGCTGATACCAGCGAGGTTTCAATGGCTTCAAAAATGATTTGCTTATCAATCCCCTTTTCTCGAGTTATTTGAGATAAAGCTTCCATCAACTCCGTCGTGCTATCCATAATTCCTCCTCTGCATGTTTTCATATATTTATCATACCATATAAACTAAACGACAGTATATTAGATGTTCTCGGGGGAGTTTCAACTCAGTATCAGTTGTATCTCCGGCTAACGCATCTATAGAAATTATTACCGCATTTTCTTCCAATCGCACCAAAGTACCTTGGATTTTTTTTTGATTATTAAGAACATCAATTGGCTTGTCTAGTTTTACCTCTACTAGTTGGCCAATGTGTTTAGTATAGTGGATGTCTTTAACCAATTTACGTTCAATACCCGGAGAGCTAACTTCTAAAACATAAGCACCGGGTATAGGATCGTTAGCGTCCAAAACGGGTTCTACAGCGTAAGTGATCCTTTCGCAGTCATCTAAAGTTATGCCGCCATCCTTTTCTATATATAATCTAAGAACCTTGCGACCATGTTCTGTTAAAAGCTCAAGGTCATACAGCTCTACATGCTGAGCTTCTATAATAGGCTCAAGTAGTTGCTGTACAGTGGCCAAGATGGGGCTTTTGGGATTTAGCACTTTAATCTTTCACCTATCCTTCTTTATTTTCGCTAAGCCGCGAGTTCACTTTTTGCAAATGAACAAATAATAAGAGTGGGCACTGACCCACTCTTTACATTACTAACTACGTATTTTATAGATTGGTTAAAGAAACCTTAGCATATTTCTGGGAAATTTGCAATGGTTTTTTGCAAAAAATACACGCATTTTTTTGTGCAGCGACCGTGCTCAACCGGTCTCATTTTGTTACCGGTTGGATGGTGCGATTCATTCTTGAAAATGCAAAAATAGTCGGTTATAATCACAATAAAAGGAAAACCCAAAAACGAAATAGAGGGAAAAAATGAATAATCCTATCGATAAAAGAGGCATACTTGATGACGAAATTTTTGCATATAAGATTACAAAAGATAAGAAAGTGTTTATTTCTTGCGAGGGAAAACAGGTCACTACGCTAAGCGGTAGTAAAGCCGAAAAATTTATTGCTGACATTGAAAACGCTAAAGGCAAAGACGTTCAACTTATTATGGCCAAAGTAACAGGCAATTTCAAAAGAGGCAATGAAAAATTATTTAAAGGAAAAAAATAAATCTCCAAACATTAATATAAATAAAAAGGCTGTATTTACACAATCGTAAACACAGCCTCTTATTTACTCTAATCAATTAACATTCCTGATACTTTATCTTCCAATAAGTCGCTTATACCAAGGCCCTGCCGCCCCTTTGCGCTCTTTACGCAAAGTTTCCATCTCTTTTTTAGATTTCATCCCCTTCATATGCACTATATACATTCCGGCTACATCAACTTTAACAGTTTTCTTTATAGGTAAGGCATCAAATACAACTTTATCACACATTAAAGTTACTATTTGCGGCCCTACTTTTGCTTTTACCAGTGGCATCTTCATAAATTTATTCCACCTAGGCATTTGATCATGAACTGCTTTAGGAAAATTTGCATTTGAAAGTTTATCCTTTTTTTTATCAATTACGTAGATAGACATAGGCTGTTTACTTCGCTCAATCATAGAGTTATGGTCAGCCAGTTTAGAGCCGGCCCAGCGATTAAAAAAATATATTGCTGCAATTATCACTGCCACTACTATAAAACCTATGACTAATATATCCCAAAGATCCATCAGAAAAGTCCCCTTTCGCTGTATGCGGTCTGTTGTATTGACCCAAAGTATAGCACGATTCATATGAATTTTGCAATGCATCAAAAACCATGTATAATTGTAACTTAGAAAGGGGTATGCAGCAATCTTTGATCTTACTTTTTCAACCATAACATTTACCATTAATATCATCTTCGCCATAATCGTAGTGTTTTACGAAAGAAGAAACCCTGCGGCTACTTGGGCATGGCTTATGGTTATTGCTCTTATACCCATTGGCGGATTTTTTATATATTTGATATTAGGTCGTGACGGGCGCAAATATCGTGTTTTTGCAGAAAAAACCCGCTATGATGAAGCACTTTTAGTTAGCTATTTAGAGATGGACGACAATGTTGACACCTTTTGGAGACAGCAAACTCGATATGTAACCCAAGAAAATATCATGCAGATGCAGGGTGCAGAACATATGAATGATTTGGTTTACCTCAATTTTTTTGCGGGTAACGCTGCTTTTTCTTCTAATAATAAATTGGAGCTTTACCATGATGGTAATTCTGCTTTTGAATCGCTTATTGAAGATATCAGCAATGCAAAACATTTTGTCCATATCCAATATTATATTTTTCGTAACGATTCAACAGGGCGGCGTCTGGTTGATGCTCTTGCTAAAAAAGCTTCTGAAGGGTTAGAAGTGCGGTTGTTGATAGATGGCACGGGTAATGTCTTTAATCCTTCTTCTTTGTACCGGCCACTTATAGCCGCCGGGGGACATTTAAGTGTATTTTTGCCGCCACATTTTATTAGGTTAAATTTTCGTAATCATCGTAAAATAGCTGTTATGGATGGTGTTATAGGTCATATTGGCGGTATGAATATTGGTGATGAATACCTTGGGCTTTCCAAGCGTTTTGGCTACTGGCGGGATACCCACTTACGCATGACCGGGGACGGAGTTAATCACTTAACTTTACGTTTTATGATGGATTGGAATTTTTGTGTAGCAAAAGATAGCCGAGCTTTAGAATTGCATAATAAGTACTTCCCAAAACATACATATGTATCCGGGTCCGGTATTCGGATGCAAATAGTATGTAGCGGGCCGGATACGCGCCACCCCAGTATTTTGTATGGCTATAATAAAATGCTTACAGAAGCTAATAAATCTATCTATATACAAACACCTTACTTTGTGCCTGACGAAAGTATGTTTGTTAACCTTCGCATGGCAGCATTATCCGGGCTGGATGTACGTATTATGATACCGGCCAACCCCGACCACCCATTTGTCTATTGGGCAGCTTTATCTTACCTTGGTGATCTGCTGGATGCCGGAGTCCGTTGTTATGAATATGAAAATGGCTTTATCCACAGCAAAGTAGTTATGATTGATTCTAAAGTTTGCTCTGTTGGTACCGCTAATATGGATGTACGCAGTTTTAAGCTTAATTTTGAAAGCAATGCATTTATCTACGACGAGCAAACAACTATTAAATTAGAGGAAGCTTTTATGCGGGACATTGTTTTTTGTAGGCAATTAACATTAGAAATTTACCAAAATCGCTCAAAGTGGACAAAAATAAGAGAATCTTTATCCAGACTACTATCACCATTGTTATAATTTCGCAAGAGGCTTAATTTTGATGTGTGGTTTAATTTTGATGTAACAATATACATGATTTCATGTACGAGAGGAGTATAAAAATGAACGCAAGTAGTAAAAGTGTAGAGGTTCCTATAACTGAGGATCAAATACAAAATATGCTTAATTTAAGTGAGTATTGCTTTATTTTATGGGATCAACAAGGCAAAATTATTGATTGCAGTTTAGCAACATTAAAATTTTTTGGAATTTCAACTAAAGAAAAATTTAATAAAAATTTTGAAAAACTCTCCCCGGTGTATCAACCAAATGGAGAGCTTTCCAAAAATACGCTGGCTAAAAAGATAGGGCACGCTTTTTTATTTGGCAGCACATCTTTTGACTGGCTACATAAAAAAAGTAATGGATGCCATATAGATTGTTGCGTTCATTTAGCCCCTATGGAATATTTGGATCAAAAAGTTGTATGTTTATACATCAAAGAAAATTTTTGCAATTTGATTGATATTAAAAATCCTGAAAACACCACTCAAAATCAGCCTAATGTAAATATTATAAATGATTATATTCACGTTCTATTGGACTATGCCCCCATTGCCTGTTTCCTTTTCAACAGCAATTTTGATGTTATAGATTGCAATCATCATGCTATAAAACTGTTTGAAATGGATTCAAAAGGAGAAATGAACCGCTCATTTATAGCTAATAATGCTCCTAAAAATCAGCCTAATGGGCAAGATTCAACTGAATATGCTGCCAGTTATCTTATGCAAGCTTTCCAACATGGCATGGTAGAAACAAAGTGGACAGTTAAAACAAAATCAGGAAAAGAATTTGTTAATGATGTTACTGCCGTAAGAGTACCGTATCAAGATGATTTTGCTGTAATGGTTTATCTTAGGGAAAATAATAAGCATTTTGAATTTGCAAAACAAATGCATGAAAGACGTTTAACAGAACGCAGGTTACAAGCTATGTTAGATTCATCACCTCTATGCACTTTTCTTATGGATGAAGATTTTAGTGTAGTAGACTGCAACCAAGTAGCTGTTTCCCTATTTGAGTTTAAAAGCAAAAAAGAATTTATGGATAGTGTACACCAAATTGTTGCCTATCATCAAGGAGGCATTTCTTCGGAAGCCGAAATATTGGGCAAGGTAAAAGAGGCATTTGAGGTAGGCCATGCCAAATTGGAATGGATGGCCGGAACAATGTCTGAAAAAGAGATTCCTTTAGAATTTACAATTGTGCGAGTCAAACTTGAAGATAAAAACCTTGTAATTATCTATGCGCAAGATTTGACAGAATTTTACAAATATCAAGAGGCAGAAAGAAGAACTAAACAAAGACTACAAACCATGCTGGACTCATCGCCCATAGCCTGCATAATAGCAGACAAAGACTATGTAGTTTTAGAAGCTAATCAAAAGGCAGTTGAGCTTTTTGAATTAATGGATAAAGATGAGTTTTTCAGAAGATTTAATGAACTTTCTCCTGAGTATCAACCCGATGGAAGAGGATCTAAAGAAAAATTTTATGAAAAAGCACGTATAGCTTTTGAAGCGGGCAATGTACATTTTGAGTGGATGCATGTTACTGCATTTGGCGAATTAATGCCCTGTGAAGTTTCTCTTGTAAAGGTAGAATTGCAGGACAACAATTTACTGCTTGGCTATATACGAGATTTGCGCGAGCTTAAAAAGGCAATTTCTATGAAAGAGCATTTAGAAGAACTAGCCTATAAAGACCATTTAACAGGTTTATATAATAGACGCTATTTTATGGAAGAAGCAAAACGTACGTTTGAATTAAGTAGCCAAAACAACTTTCCGTTTTCTATACTAATGCTCGATGTAGATCATTTTAAAAAAATCAATGACACTTACAGCCATATGGTAGGTGATGAAGTTCTTAAAATTTTGACAATGCGCGTACTAAGAGTGTTGCGCGACAACTCCATAATGGCAAGATATGGCGGCGAAGAATTTATTATCATGTTAAAAGATACAAATTTAGAAAATGCCCTTAAAGCTGCATCAAGGATACAAAAAACTATTGCAAGCTCAAATTTTTCAATTGATAGCCTAGATATTAAAATTACAGCATCTGTAGGTGTGGCCTCAAATACAAATTTAAATTTGAGTTTACAAGATATTATAGCAAATGCTGATGCTGCAATGTACCGTGCAAAAAAAGCCGGGCGTAATACTATATCAGACTAATTTAAGAATAAAGCCTTATCGTAATCAGTAAAGATGCAATGATGCCCACAAGGTTTGCAAACAATGCTCCGGCAAGGGTAAACCTTGTCTTTGTGATTTTTAGGCTCATAAAATAGACACTCATAGTATATACTACTGTTTCAGTACTGCTCATCATAATTGAAACAAACCTGCCTAAAAAACTATCCGGCCCATATCGTTCAAACAAGTCTAAAAGCAGACCGGTAGATGCTGCTGAAGAAATAAGCCGCATTATAGTCAAAGGAACAGCTTCCGTTGGATATCCCAAATGGTCTGTTAACGGAGCAATAAGATAATTTAAAATATCTAAAAATCCGGAAGCTCTAACCATACCTACGGCTATCATTAACCCTATTATGGTAGGAAGGATATTTAAAACGGTAGTAAATCCGTCCTTTGCACCTTCTATAAATGTATCATATACAGGAACTTTTCTGCTAAGTCCGTACAGCAATATGGAAGCAAATGTGAGTGGAATCATCAAATCTGATATAATCATCAACCATCTCATAATTTGAAACCTGCTCCTTTCCAAAAGATAGCTAAAAGTAAGTGAATTTCTCCTATTAGGAGCTTATTCACTAAACGCTATAATATGCTTGAAATAATGGAGCAAGGCTCGTTGCCGTGTCTATAGGCTCATTTCGTATATTTTTATCATCAACTGATCAATAGCTTCTGCGTTTTGTATATAATTGTATCATACGGATTTGCACATATAAAAGTGGACGACCCCAACACCAATATAATCCTTACGTTGACAATAAAAGGGCTTCCATGTATTATTTTGTTAAGACTTAGATAAGTCTAAACAGTCACCAATTTATGTTAAGTCCTTTGGTGGCAAAATTGCCCATAATGGGCGGATAGGAGGTTTAGAATGAGTGTTGTCAATTTAGGTGGGCTTTCAGTTTCAAAAAATTCTTACCGTAGGGCAAGACAAATTGTTGAAAACAAACAAGGAGGCACTAAAAAAACAGCCGCTGACGTTTTAGCTTCTCTTCGTCAAATGAAACCCGGTTGGACAATTGATACAAGCTCAAGCAATTGGGGGCCGGGTGTACGTAACCTTGAGATATGCTCCGACATACTTAACCGAATGGCAGAAGATCCTGACGCAATGGTAAAATACAAGGCTTTTATACTGGATTTAGAGGATCTTGTCCCGGAATTGGAAAAATGGGCACAGCAAAACGAAGGGAAATCTCTAGACTTTAAGTTTGTTTTGGATACTGATGGTACCAGAGCCATAAGTATGGTTAAAACTTTGCTGGGCGGAGAAAAGCGCACTACTTTTGAATTACCAAACGACGGTTCATCTTGGGCAGAGCTTATAAATCAAAAGCTTGCTGCTTTAAATGAAGGCCGTGCAGAAAGTGCAGACGGATCAAGTAGCTGGCTTGGATAGTAGCTAAACTAAAAACAGGTGATTGATTCCGATTTATCAATCATCTGTTTTTTTATTTTCACTCTGTAAACCGGTATCCAATCGGTGACAAAATGAGACCGGGTTGACCATAATAAAAACCTGTCCGCTACAAGCTATGGAAGGAAAAAAGCAAATGAGTAGCTTTTGGAAATATGCATAAAATTAATGTGTCTGTAAGGCACCTGGTAGAATTTATATTGCGGGGCGGAAGCATTGATTCCGGCTTTTTTTTAAGCCCGACTCGGGCTTTAGAGGGTACTAGAGTTCATCAGCGAATCCAACGATTGCGCAAAAATGAGGCGGAGGATGTAGGAGGCATATACAAAAAAGAAGTGCATTTAAGTGCTGAATACGAATATGAAGGTATCTGTTTTTGTATAGAGGGACGAGCAGACGGTATATTTACCTTAGATGGTGAAGTTACTATTGAAGAAATTAAGTCCACTTTTATGACACTATCCCGGATTGAGAAAAATACCGATCATTGGCATTGGGCACAAGCTAAGTGTTATGCTTACATGTATGCGCTTTTTCAGAAAATTGATGAAGTATCTTGCGCTTTGATATATGGACATATTGAAACGAATGACTTGATCACTTTTGTTGAGTCTTTTTCTACTAAAGTCTTAGAGTCTTTTGTTTTGGGGCTTATAGAAAAATATTGGGATTTTGCCCAATTAGAAATAGATCGTAAAGCTGAAGTTTGTCTAACAGGTAAAGCACTTCAATTTCCATTTGGAAGTTATCGTGAAGGGCAGCGGGAATTAGCTGTTTCCATATATGCTGCAATCCGTAATAAGAAGAAGCTCTTTGCACAAGCACCTACAGGTATTGGTAAAACTATGGCGGCCTTATTTCCTGCTGTTAAGGCACTATCTGAGGGCATGGGCGAGAAAATTTTTTACCTCACTTCTAAGGTTGTACAACGGCAGTTAGCTGAAAACACTTTAAAATATATGGTTGACAAAGGTTTGGTTATCTGTTCGATTACCTTAACCGCAAAAGAAAAAATTTGCATTCAAGAAAAACGAAGCTGTAACCCGCTTCATTGCAATTATGCTAATGGGCATTTTAATCGTGTTAATGCTGCCATTTTAGATTGCATCCGCAACGAAATTATTATTACCCGTGACATTGTAGAAGAATATTCACATAAACATCAAGTATGCCCGTCAGAGTATGCTTTAGACTTGGCAATATTTTGTCATGTAGTTATTTGTGATTATAACCATGTATACGACCCAAAAGCTAAACTAAGGCGATTTTTTCAAGATGGTGGAGATTTTATTCTTTTGCAGGATGAGGCTCATAATCTGGTTGACCGAGGACGAGAAATGTTTTCTGCCGGTGTCCACCGAAAAGAATTTGCTGCGTTACGCAAAGATCTGGGGCGTGAGCATTCTCTGTATAAGTCTCTTGGTTTGGTAACTAAAAAAATACGTTCCGGCGATTTTCAGCTTAAAGAGTTGACCGATAGCTTAGGTGAGTTTAGCTCTACATGTGAATTGTGGCTTAAAGAAAATTCCGGTGAGAACTCAAATGATTCACTGCCGGACGAGTTAGAAAAAATATTATCAGTGTATTTTACCACCTTAGATTTTTTGCGGATATCGGACCTTTATGATGAAAGATATATCACTTATAAGGATTCTGATTATATCAGGCTATTTTGCCTGGATCCATCTTACTTATTGGGGCTGGAGCAAAAGAAATCTCGGGCATGTATATTTTTTTCTGCAACGCTTACTCCATTGCCATACTTTCAGGGAATTTTAGGCGGCTGTAGTGATGACTTTCTATTACGCATTAAATCTCCTTATCCAAGAGAAAATCTGTGTTTGGTAATTGATAGTCGCGTTTCTACCAAATATAAGCATAGGGATCAAAGTTTGGAAGCAATTGTAGAAAGTCTATATGCGATGGTAACAGCTAAACCGGGTAACTACATGGCTTTTTTCCCTTCTTACGCTTATTTAGACCAAGTTTATGAACGTTTTGCAGATAAATACAAGCACATAGAGGTTATGCAACAACAGCAAAAAACAGTGGATGAAAAAGAATTTCTTGCCCGATTTGAACCATCATCATGCTTGCTGGGATTTGTAGTACTAGGCGGTGCATTTTCAGAAGGTATTGATTTAAAAGGGGATCGTTTGATAGGTGCTGCAATAGTTGGAGTAGGACTTCCTCAAATTTCGCATGAAAGGGATGTAATTTCGGAATATTTTACTGCAAATGGAAAAAACGGCTTCGATTACGCTTATATATATCCGGGAATGAACAAAGTTTTGCAAGCAGCAGGAAGAGTAATACGTACAGAAACTGACAAAGGAGTAGTGTTTCTAATTGATAGCAGATATACAGAACTAAGTTATCGCAGGCTATTTCCAAAGGAATGGGAAGGATATATAAAATTAACAAACAGAGATAGGCCGGAAGATGTGTTAAGAGATTTTTGGGGATAACTTAAATTCAAACCTAAAATGAAAAGTTTGATCAAAAACTCATTTTTAAATTTATGTAAAAAAGATCTGCTGCTAATTAGCAACAGGTCTTTTTTATAATGCCATCTTTAGCTGTGAACATGATCAAAGTTTGGTGAACGATTTTTGTTCATCGAACTCACGTTAATTTAAAACGCAAAGCGATTCAAGTCCTCATCAGTAATTTGGGTTTTATTGCCAACCAGCCCTACAATCAAATGACTATTATCATGATGATCAAATATCATGCGGTTTAATAACTTAAATCCTTCAATATCGCCTGTATTGTTAACATGAAAGCGAGGTCTGGTGCAATAATGCATGATATCTTCAATTTTAATATGTTTCTCATCTATAAAAGAAACAGGGATCTTTTGAGAAATCAACTCTTCCATACGTCCGGTTAATTCAGCTAAATCAATTTTAGGATCGTTTTTAAAGCGTAGCACAAAGCCATTACGAACATCACCATGCTCATAACGTTCTTCGGTCATTTCTGAAAGAAGATGTTGTATCAGATCTTCCGCAGTATGAGCCATTTTGCGATATTTGATAGTATCAAATGAAATTTTTGCAATGTCCTCCGGAGCAGGCCCAAATATAGATGTCCGTGTAATGACTATTTCTGATCCTACGCCTATTAAAAGTTCTGCGTTCCGCTTGTCAAGAAGCGGGTACAATAATTCAAAATGTTCTACCACTACCCGCTTACCTTGTTTAATCGCTGCCTTAACTGCTTCAGCCATTGTACCTAATTGCGTAAAAGCCGATTCAAAGCGGACATCTAAATGATATGTGTGATTTGAATAAAAGCTACTACTTTCTTCTTCGTCCAATAAATCTAAAATGGGTAAAGGTCGTATATTAACTCCTGCATCATCGTTGGTAAGCTCCAATCCCGGGAACATGCCTTTTATAAGAAGGCTTTTGCCGGAAGCCGGCTCGCCCATTACTCCAATTAACTGATCTAGCGGACTTAAATGGAGATGAGATAATTGCATACCCAACTGCACCATACGTTGGTCGCCTCTGGGAGCAAAATACAAACTGTATAAGTGGTTTTTTTGTAAAGGATTAATAGTCATATGGATACATCCTCCAATTCTTTTTTCATGATTGAAAGTGCTACGTCCGGATACTCTATGCTAAGTAGACCCATAGCAGATAAAATATATTGGCGGTCAATTAATATCCGGGATGATTTTGGTCGCAAAGATTCCGGCACAGATTCATTATATAAAGCGTGGGTGACAATTTTTGAGACATCACGATTATGAATCAGTGCGCCCCCTGTGGCAATAAGTGTTTTCACTTTTGTTAAATCCTTGCCGGATTGCAACCAAGTTTGACCCAGAGGTGTATATGTTTCTTCAATGATTCCTGCGTGCCGCGCGGATGCTGTTTCAACTGCCGCCGCTGCTAAGGCAAAATCTAATGCTGATTGTTCCGGGGTATTTGGCATAGTATCAGGATTTTGCTCTGTATGTTTTATCATTTCAACTATTTTTTGAGGCTTTAGACCGGATAACTGAGAAAGCCTCTCAAGACCTACGGCTGTAGAAATTCCCGCCGCGCTGTAGCGCATACCAATATCGCCTTCAACTGTCCTTTTTGCCCAGGGTTCCGGCAATCCCTTTATTACGGTATTTTCCAGTGTTGGCGCACCTGATGCCATAGAGTAGACATCGGTTGTTGCTCCGCCTAAATCTACAGCAAATAATTCACCTAAGCCGGGCCGGGAGTCCGTTCCCTTTGCCAATAATTCCATAGCTTGCAATACGGCCGCAGGGGTGGGCATCATAATCCCACTTATTAACTCTGCTTCGCGAGATAATCCCTTCGCATTAATAATCTGACGAAGAAACAGATCTCGAATATGCCGTTGAACAGGTTCAATATTTAGCTTTTCCAGTTGAGGCAGTACATTTTCACAGCGATAAACTTCACGTTTGGATAAAATTTTTTCGCATTCAGCGGCACAAGACCGATTTCCCGCCAAAAGTATTGGGAAATCGGCCTTGCAATCTACAAGCATTCCGGCATTGTGTAAAATACAATCTTGGTTGCCGCCATCAGTGCCACCTGTAAGCAAAAAAATATCCGGCTTTATATTCGCTATCTCTTCAATATCTTCGTCGATCAATTGATACGAGTAAACTTTCATTACCTTTGCGCCTGCACCTAAAGAGGCTACTTTTGCCGCCTCAGCAGTAAGAGCGGGAACAAGGCCGCTTGCGACCATTCGTAAGCCGCCTGCTGCACTGGAACATGCCAAACGCTTTTGAAAATTTTCAAGCCCCGTTTGCTTTTTAAGTTTTGCTAATGCAAACTCAAGACCCTCACCCACATCGGTTTCTACTGTGGTATATGAAGAAGCAGTGTCTATTAATTGTCCCGCTTCAATGTCAACAGCGGTTACTTTGGTAAAGGTACTGCCAAAATCAATAAGCAGGATAGCTTGCAATTACAGTTCCTCCTATTCGATACGCAGATCTTTACGCAAATCTTCAATGGCAGTTTCGGGAGATGTTCCCGCAGGATACACTCGGCTAAAGCCCATTTCTAAAAAGCGTTGTTCCACTTCTTCAAAAGGCTGTTTGCCCACCACGATATTGCCACCCACATATAACAGGATATCTTTAAGACCGGCCTCATTGCATCTGTCACGAAAGCCGCGGCAGTCCAGTTCTCCATGACCATATAGGGAAGAAACAATTATGGCATCGGCAGCAGACTCAATAGCTGCTTCAATATATTCTTCTTGTGATACCATTACGCCTAAGTTAATAACCTCAAAACCAGCATCAGTAAATGCGTGATAGAGGATCTTATTACCTACTGCGTGAACATCAGCACCGATTACACCGATGACTAGTTTTTTCTTTTCCATTACTCACTTCCTTAATGTATCATCTATAACACGTCAAACTCCAGATCTAAGAGTGGGCCGTGTTGCTGCGCACCGTAAACATCGGTTTCTCCCAAGTCTCCGGAAGCAATTGGACGTATGATGGTAATTTTAATTGCGTTAGCCTGATAAAACTCCACAATATTGATAATATCTATTGGACTAATTTTATATAAGTCGCAAATAAGTTGCTCGTTGATAATATTTGCCTTGCAGACTTTTTCAAACCATTGATAATCTTTAAACATGATATCAAATGTGAGTTCATAAGGCCCTGCATTCTTACTTCGGATAACTTCAGTAATATCTATCAATTTCATTTATTAAACCCTCCCCTACAGTTGAATAATATCTATGGGAAACATACCGGCCGGTTCATACTTTTCCAGTTTTAGCAGATGGTAGACACTAAATGCATAGACTTCTCCGGCTTGAAAATCACTTGGGGAATAAGGAAAGGCTAAATTTCCGGCAGTGGAGCGTCTACCCTCATAGCCATAATGGAGCATTGTTGATCTGGCAAAAGCACAGATGGTATCAGCTTCTTTTTGAGTAGGAGCAGTAACATCAATTATTATGCCAAGCTCATGGCAGCCTTCAGTTGTTGGATTAGGCTCTAACTCTGCCATTACGCCATCGCGACCATATATTTTAAAGTTAAGATTATAACTAAGTAACGCATCCATCTCCGCAAAGTTGTCAGCAACTCGATCCCTAACACCTTCTATAATTTCATCAATTTTAGAAATCATCATCGGATCTCTGGTACCTGCGATAGAAACAGTTCGGTAGCCAACAAGTTTAGCCCCTTCCAATTTAATCGTATAAGGATCTGAAGGGACAAATTTAGTTCCGCGAACCAGTACAGTATTTTCTGTTTCCTGTTCAAATTCGCAATTGTGCAAATCAAGGTGTCCACCGGGGCCGGGTAAAATATAAGGGTTAGTTTTTTCATAGAGAGTATGAGCAGCTACTGATAAAGTTGTGCATTTTCTGGCCGGAGAGAGAGGTTCCACACGGAAGTAGTCCTCACCTATGTAGCCAAACATGCAATCGCTGCCACTTCCCGGAGTAGCGCAGATGGCTGCACATTCCAATATTTTTCCCAAATGAAGAGACAGAGCAATATCGTAACCCATCTTAATAGGCAATGCAGCAAAACATGCCGGGTCATAAGCACGGCCTGCTAAGATTACACTAGGTTTTACGCCATTGCTGCCTTCTTTATCAAATGCTCTGATAAAAGGCTCTACTCCAATTTGCCCTACTATTCTGCTGGTAGCATCTATTTCTTCTTCCGTCAAAGAAGATATTAAATTACCCTTTTTCAAGGACACCATAGTGTCTTGCACCAGTTCACACTTTATCCTTTCCTTGAACAGTTCAGAGTAGATTAATGCCAAATTAAAATGCAGATCATTTTCCTTTGCGATTTCTTCCACAATCTCATAGCACCAATTTAAATGAGGTACACCCCCACTGCCTCCCGCTGTACCAACAACAACAGGAATATTGTTTTTAACTCCTGCTTTTATCATTATTTCAAGATCGCGCTTAACAGCATCGCGGTCAGTAAAAGATTTACCTGAACCCAAATAATATGGGCCGGGATCAGTAGATCCTCCATCAGCAGCAATCAAATGAGGTTTTCTTTTCATTCCCTCTTCAAAAGATGACATAGGAAAGCCATAACCAAGAATTGCTGTAGTTGATAGAATACGAAATTCTTCTTTTTTAGTTTCTTCCATAATGTAGTAATCCCCTTAATCTTGTTTGAGCAGGGCAATAATCCGCTGCATTTCGTTGTTAACAATCATGTAGCCTTCATCTACCCCCATGCCGGGTTTAGCCAGTATTTGAACCGGCCGGGTTGCCATAGCAAGATGTACGCAAATTTGAGCGGAGCGATCAGTTTCATTGCATGTACCGCCTTGATACGCTCCAACGCCTTTTTCTTTGCAATAGAGAACTGCCTCCACAGTATTTCCGATACCACCTAAATCCGGTGTTTTAATTTGCACCATATGGCCTGCTTTGTTGTCAGCAAAATATTTGATATCTTCTAATGTGTTGCACCACTCATCGGCTACCAATTCTACATTAATGTTTCGCTCGTCTAATAACTTGGTTAATGTAGACAAAGCTATCATTTGTTGTTCTCGATCCTCTACATCCATGGGGCCTTCAATTCTCAGCTTAAAAGGAGCCGCCGCTTTTTCCAGCGTAGCCAGATAATCAGCCATTGCGGAATAATTATCATTGCCAAACACAATCCCAATGGTGCCGTAAACATCAAGATGAAGTATGGGGGCATAATTGTTATCTAAGCGTAAATCTAAAATTCGATTTCGCAACCAAGTAACATACTCTAACAGCAATTCCCCTTTTTCTCCTAACTTGGTTTTAACATTATTTATCAGACCATGAGGTAATACATGTGCTCCCTTTAAAATCATTTTGTCAGAGTTATCATACCGATTATCTCCCGACTGAGTGAAAATAGGGATAGGGCTTGCAATTAACCGAGTTCCATACTCTTGAGCGATAACCTGACACATCATCTGCTTTTTAGATTTAGCCACAGCATCCAAAATAGCCTGAGATATACCGTAACGAATGGCAGTATGCAATGGCTGATTATTTATAGTCATAGCTTCAAGCGCATCTGCCATTTGCCGAAAAGTAGTAATCTCCCGGCCTACCAACGCAGGAAAAACATGTTCTTCAATCAATGGGATAAAGTCTTTGGCTAAAAATAGCGGATCTCTTCCCCCTGCACCTGAATATTGCACTGCTGCACAATCTCCATGGGCTACTTGGCCATCCTCCAAAACCAACATAACCGAAATAGATTCTCCGGCCTGACGTACTGCTGAAAATCCGGGCGTTACCGGAGAGCCTTTATAAGCGGAGCCATCGGCAACGGCACCTTCTTTAATTGCTCGCTGGTCATCAAAAAAGAAACCCGTTCTTCCCGGTGAACATACACCTTTAATGATTTTCATGATTCCCCCCTATTTTGGACGCCCAACTAAACGACCATTACTTATAGCATACACATCATCTATAACCATTTGGAATGATGCTTTTCGATTTTCCTCTTTGGCTCTTGCATCAACTTTCTGCTTGTGGAAGTCCAACAACTCCGGAGTCAAAGGCAAATTACCGGGGTTAAAAATACGAACAGCACCATCATTGTCTCTAACAGGTAATAATTTACCGGCATTAACACGAGCAGGAGCAAATGGAATATCAAGTACACCTGCTTGAAAAGCGCGTACTGTTCCAACAGCAATATCACCTTCACCAAGTTCAAAGACTTTTTCGATAATGCAACGAGTTTCGGAAGAGATGATTTCACTTTCGTCATTCATGTCTTTACCACTGACTGTTTGATCTGACAGCATAGAAATTATCTGCTTAGTACAGCGTAATCCCTGGGCATTAGCTTCCATAGTAGGAATGCCGATAGCTTCATGAGGTGTCTTGACTATAACTTTTGTTGCACCGGAAAGTGCAGCTACTGTACTTCCCCATGAAATAACAGAAAATGCTTTAGCTTCATCTTGGGGGAACCCGCCCATCCATTGATGCAAAACAGTGGTGACATCAACATTATCGTAGCCATATTTACGCAAGTATTCTTCTGTTAGAGCTTGAAGAGTTTTGATGGCGGCAACATCTTGCAAAAGATTGCCACACTGCCCATAACCAACTGTAATATTTTTTACGCCCTGTTCTGCTGCAAGGAGACTTTCAATAATCGCTACAGAGTGAGAAATACATGGGGGCACTAAAGTTCCGGTAAGCGGCCCAAAAGGTTCCCTATTTATAGAAGCTCCCGCTTCTTCATACATTCCGGTAAGCCTATCCACATACTGCCAATCAAGAAGAGTTTGAGTCAAGTCAGCATTTTTGGCATAAGGAATGTTATAACTGATTCCTCCGCCCTCGTTACTTGTAAAACCACCGTTATAGGTTATCTCGGCTAATAATCTGGCATCGGGGGTACCATGACGTACTTGAACAGGAACATCCATAGCCTCTATAATTTGGCGGCAACCATATATGCCATGGTTAACAGCCGGAAATCCATTGAGCAGGGATTTTCCTTCTTTAATGGATTCTTCAATTCCCATTTGAGCTTTTCCAAAACGATTTTGCCGGGTATAACTGTCTATGGTTGTGGGCAAAAGGTCGGCCTCGCCCTCATTTTGCAGATATTTTAACAATTTAATATGATCAGGGATCAATGCAACACCGGCACGTGGTTGGATCAATGTCTTTCCTGACTCTTTAGCTTTTAACAGCTTGAGGGCAAAAATCTTGTTTTCCGGCAAATTTTTATGATACTCAATGGCCTCGTCCATGTTTACATATCTTCCGGTAGACCACTGTTGAAGTACTTCTTCTCGCTGGGCGTAAAATGTTTCATCACTAAGCCGTTTGTTTGTGAGAACCATATCTTGGCTCCTTTTGGATAAAATTAGATAAATTTTTTTGGTAGGTCATTAGACTTCCATTTCTTTTAAGATTTCGTTAACTTCGGCTGTCATAATTTCATATGGCTCCGGATGACCGGTCCACAGCCTAACTTGCAGTGCTCCTTGATTGACTAACATACCAAGCCCATTAATAATTTTACAACCCATCTCCTCAGCTTCGATAAGAAATTGCGGTTTTAAGGGATTGTATGTAGCATCAAGGCATACAGGTTTATGGTTAAGCTCAGTTTTATCAATCCATGTTTCATTGGTGTTAGGATACATTCCTATACCGGACATATTCATTACAACTGTGGAAGCATTAACCATTTTAAGCATTTTTTCTTTTTCAGAATAACGACAGGATTTGGCTATAGGCCCAAAGTTACTGTTTAGCTCTTCTGCAAGTTTTTCAGCAGATTCGTTGATATCACAGACATAAAAATTTTTTGCTCCATGGTGGGCAAGAGTAAAGCACACAGCTTTGCCGGCTCCGCCACAACCTAAGTTAAAAAATGTGTTGTTGGCCGGATCAACTCCGTTTTGTTTAAGATCAGATACGCATCCTTCACCATCAGTATTATAGCCCTTGAGAGTGCCACTATTATTGACCACTGTATTGACAGCACCCATTTTTTTTGCTAAATCATCCAATTCATCCAAATATTTGAGAATTTCAACTTTATTTGGTTTGGTAACAGCAAAACCGGGCACATTCATCCAGCGCAAAGCATTTACAACATTACCTAAATGCTCATTAGTAATTTCAATTGGAAAATAACAGCCATCAAAACCTATGGATTTATACGCAGCATTTTGCATACGTGCAGAAAATGATTGACGCAAGGGCATTCCCAATAAAGGAATCAGTTTTGTATCAACAGAAATTGGAACAAACACGATTACCTCCTTCCATTTGTTGGAATAACTTTATTTTCGCAAAGCAGCCCACATCTATATACATTATACCACCCTTAGGAAATATTTCACGAAAATTTCCTAAGATTCATTCTAATTATGGTATGTCCCGTTAATCTGAATATTATGAATTGGTAATGTTCTAAAACTATTGCGACAAAAACCTGCATCCAAAAAAGAGCCTATGGCGATTAAAAAATCGCAACAGGCTCTTCTATTAGGTGGTTATAACATCCATTGTGTTAAATAAAGCAGAAAAAACCCCGGTATACCTAAAACTCCAACAACAAACATTGTCATCAAATTAACACCCACGGCAAGACCTATGGGTGCAAGCAACATATTAAAAGCTAAAATACCAAACACACCTATAACAATATTTCGTGCTACAGTAAAAACGATTTTTAAGTGCCGACTAAAAAATAAAATCGACATAAGACCTAATCCAACTAACATCATCCAAAGCCAGTAATTCAAAAGAGCCTCCCCTCCCTATCAATAGCACATTTATAATATATTAATCTACATTGTAATGCTTTAGTCGGCTCATTTTTTCAGAAATAAGGCCCTTTTTTTTACACATATCCAAGTAATACATGTATTTCAATTGCACCGATTGGATTTCATAAATGATACTGTCTATTAGCAGAGGCTCAATGGCTTCATTAAATCTGCTATGTAAATCATCAAGCTCCCATCGCAACGCTTCTGCAGCAGACATTATGCTCAAGTTTTCCTCCTCAACGGTTAATTTAGATAATTTAACAGGTTTGCCTTGTTCATCTAAAAGATGCTCTCGTACTTCCGAAACTAATGCTGACATAACTGCCTCCTTTGTTTTTAGTTTCACTCACTGAGAGATTAGCACTAAGCCTATCTCGTACATACACTATTACATATATATTTTAGTCAATTAAGGAAAAATTTATTCCTTAATTTGGAAAAAAAGAGAAGGTGTTATGTATAATATCAATGAATTTTCACAAATAGAGATAAAAAAAGAGCAATTGATAGCAGAACGACTAAGTACACTTATATATCTTGACAGTTTATTAATATATAAAGATGTAGGCAGGCTTTGGGATGTAGTTGCTGAAATGAAAAAAGCAGAGCAAAATTGGCCTTGCAGAATGAGGCGTGATGAATGGTTTAAAGTAATGGATGATATACAAACTGACATTAATTTATCTAATCTATGGATTGTAACAGTAGAAGATATACAAGAGAATGTACCGGGTGCAATTGTAGGGCACCGCGCAGTACTGTTTGAAAATAATAATGGAGATATCTATGTAATATTTAGAGGCACAGGAAGCCATGAAGAATGGGAAGATAATGCCAAAGGGATGTATCAACCGGATACATTAGGGCAAAATATAGCAGCGCAGTTTGTAAAAAGAATCTATGAGCATTATGGAAAATATAAAAAATTTAAACGTATAATTGTAGCAGGGCATTCTAAAGGAGGAAACAAAGCGCAATATGCTACTATAACCTTACCAAACGAATATATTGATCTATGTTTTTCTTTTGATGGCCAAGGATTTTCTGCTGCTTTTTTAGAAAAATACAAAAATGAGATAGAACAGAGAAAGCAAATAATACATCTGGTATCAGAAAGACGTGGATTTGTTCATGCTTTAGGATTTCAGATAAAAGAAACAATCTATTATTCAGGCCGAAGGGGGGATCGTCGTGACAATCTTCCTTATGGTGAGCCTCTTGGAAACTTTCATGCTCCTGATGCCCTGCGCAATGCTATTGGTATGCTAGGGATGCAAAGCATGGATTACTATATCCCATACATTGTTAATCTAATAGTTAGGTATTATTTAGAGACTCCAAAATATCTCCTTCGCTTAGAAGAAACAGCACTAGGTTTAACAGCTTTAATACATGACAATATAGTTAGTAAACAATCTGTTAATGCTATTACCAATATGCTGTTAGCTCTTATTGATTTAATTGCTGAATCTAAATCTTTCCGCAAACAAGTCAAAGATATGGCATTTAAGGAAGCTGACGTAATATTAGCTACTATTGATAAATCACATATAGCATACTCCGGTCAATTGTCGGGAGAGTTATCTGATTTAGTCAAAGCAGTCATCCATAATCTAGCCAATACTCTGGGAAAAGATCGGCGTACTCGCATTAATTTTATAAAGACCATTCGATTTGTTATTGATTTGCGGCATGAATTTACCACCGGCAAACATGCAAAGCTAATAGAATATATTGTTGAATCAATACACCTTGTTTTAACAATTCTTACCAAGTTGATAAAAGATTTAGCACCAATTTTAAATCTAATACAAACTTTTTGGCGTAATAATAAAAAGAACCATTTACTATTAATAGGACTTTTGGATATCTGGAGAATTATAGAAAATAAAATCTATGGGAAAATTTAATAGGATATAACAAAAGAAATAAGCTTATACTACAAACAGAGAAAGGAGTAAAACAAATGAATCTTTTTGCAACAGGAGTAGTGGCCGGTAGCGTAATAGGTGTTATAAGCATGGGTATACTCATGTCTGATACAAAAACTCGCCGCTTAGTGATTCGTGGTCAACGCCGTGCTATGAGTAAGACTGAAGATCTCCTAAATGGAGTTACAGATGCAATTCATTAAATAAAAAATATATAAACAATGAACAAGCCCCTTTCACGGTAATTAAAATTCCATGAAAGGGGCTTATTAATGGATTTAATAGGGTGTTTTAATGCTGGTTACTGAATTTCAGCAAGTATAAGCTTTGGATCCATCAAAATATTTTCGTGTAAAACTCGTAAACTTACATGGTGGCCGTTAAGCACACTAAAGACAGATGGTCGTCCTACCCCACCAATAACTTGTCCGGTTTGTACAATGTCACCTTCTACTACCAATATACCATCCATTAGTTGTCCATAGATAGTTTCCCAGCCATTGCCATTATCAATGCGAACGAAATTCCCATACTCCCGGTCGTTGCCTATTTCTGTAATTTTTCCGGCAGCCGATGCCCTAACAGGGGTACCTTCTTGGGCAGAAATGCGCAAGTCATCGTTAGTTCGCCACTGGTCTAATGTTGGATTGTAGATAAGACGATCTTGGCTAAAGATCATAGCAATGTCACCATATACCGGCCATATCAAACGATCATTTTCGGTAAAAGGTTCAAACGTTGCCACTCTTGGAGCCGGGGTTGGTGCGGGAGTTGGCGCAGGTGCCGGGGTTGCTGCGGCTTCTCCTGTCGGTGTTTGATTCTGCTGCTCATTAGGAGTTACATTAGAATCATTTTCTGCTTGTCCACCCGGAGGGGTGGTTGGGGCAGTTTCAGGAGTTGCTTGCGGAATTGGCCCGGTAGATGGTGCTTCAGGGCTTGGCGTTGGAGTTGTCGTAGGGCTTGGTTCCGGACTTGGAGTCGCTCTTGGTCTAAAAAGAGCTTGATCCATATCCGTCTGTGCTAAATAGGGTTGTGTGTAGTCATGGCCGGCCAAAACTGTTTCTTCGTCATCATCATCTGAATAATGCGTCAGTTGCTCCGGGTCGGGATTTCTTGTAGTCAGATTGCTAAAGGATAACACCAGTGCCAATACCAGCACTGCACCTGCACCTGCTGATAAGGCGGCGTAAAACCCTTTCCTTTTTCTGTCCCCGGTTCCCTTAAATTTGTTTTTCACTTTCATAATCACCTCCAGCCGTAATTATTGCCGTGCCGGAAATGGAATATACAGGAACTAAAACTTTATATTTTTATTAACCGTTCTGCTTCATACCATGCTACAAATTTTTCTATACCCATATTAAAAGGGGTACCGGGATTATAACCTAATACCTGTTTAGCCTTGCTAATATCGGCACATGTCACATTAACATCTCCCGGTGGTACAGGCATTTGTAATATATTAGCAGCTTTTTTAGTTGTATTTTCAATAGTTTTAAGCATATCTTTTAAAGACACTGTATAAGATTCACCCAAATTAAATATTTCATACAAATTTACACCTGTATGTGTCCAGTCTAAAGCAAGTAATATACCACTTACAATATCGTCTATATATGTATAATCTCGTCCCATACTACCATCACCATAAAAAGGGATAGATTCATTTTTATATATTTTGTCAGTAAATTTATAAATTGCCAAATCCGGTCTCTGCCTAGGGCCATATACTGTAAAAAAGCGGAGACAAGCTGTGTTAATATCATATAAATGGTGATACGTATAGCAAATCAACTCACCTGCTTTTTTTGTAGCAGCATAAGGCGAAATTGGATTGTCAACAGCATCACTTTCTCTAAATGGTGTCTTTTCACTATTGCCATAAACTGAAGACGAAGAAGCAAATACAAGCTTCTTTATTTCATGATTTTTCATGCATTCCAATATATTTGTGGTTCCCATTAGGTTTACATCAATGTACAAAGGTGCATCTTCTATAGAAGGGCGCACTCCCGCACAGGCTGCCAAATGAATAACCGCATCTAAAGAATGTTGGCGAAAACATTGATCTAATGCTTCCGAATCTTGAATATCACCTTCAACTATTACCAAGCTTCTGCAACATTCTTTAGCAGTAAATTGTACATGTTTCACATTATCGCGTTTATATTCAGGTAAGTAATAATCGCTAAAGTTATCATAAATATAAACGTCATGTCCCGTTTTAAGCAAAGCTTCACACACGTGAGATCCTATAAACCCGGCACCACCGGTTACTAAAATTTTCATATTTAATGACCGCCTTCTTTTTTATTAATCATTAGACCAATTTCCATACCAATACCTGCTAGTGCCTGAATTATAGTTAAAGCCAAAAAGCCAAACGAAACAGCTAACGCTTGTTCCGGCTCTACACCAATTTGACCTAACAAGCCAATCAAGCTACCTTCACGTATGCCTATTCCACCTAGTGATATCGGGAGTATAAGCACAAAGGTAAGCACAGAATTAATCCACAACCATTCTAAAAAACTTGCCTCTGCACCTACTCCATATGACAAAATAACACCTATTATAGCCACGGACAATTGAAACAACAATACAAATAAAAATACCTTAACCATAAGTCCTATATTACGTGTGTATCCATGCCAATGCTCTGCCATTTGTGCTAAAACATTAAAAAATTTACCAAATCCGGCTACTCTTTGCGAAAGAAAGAGTAGTAATCTATTTATTCGATTGTAGAAGAACAAAGAAGCCAAAGAAAACAACATCAAAGTTAAAACAATTCCTGCAATAACAAAAACATAAATCAATATATACCCTAAGCTACCAGCAAATATCAAACCCACAGTACCAAGGAATAAAAGTACAATAACAGTAATTATCTTATTTAATGCAACAGCAGCACTTGATTGTCCAAAGGATTTTTCATCCTTCCCAAGTAAATATGCCCTAACTCCCTCTGTAGCCAACTGTCCGGGCAAAATAAAACCATAAGCAAATGAAACTAAACGCACATAGAGTAAAGATAGAAATGTTTGGTTAGGCATGAAAAGCATAAATACTACTACAGAAATAATCACTTGAACAACCATTAATAAAAAAACAAAGCCCCATAATAGTAAGGGAATATTCAATAAATGTGAAATAATTTTGCTTATATCATGAGTTAGTAATATGTAACCTAATAAAAATATTGCTATAAATAACTTTAACAAAATACCAATGTTTTTTTTCATACATCTGTTCCAATCGTTCAATTATCCTTGGCTTTTTTGTGCAACGAGGAGTACACTACAACCAAAAGGTATTTTAAGAGTACGCTTTATCAAAAATTGTTCAAATTTCAATAAATAAAGTGCAATGGATTGCCCCACTGACTCATGCTCCTTTGCAAATTTATCAAAACTATGATGATTTTTATTTTTACTGAATAATCTGTATGGTAATGCTTTAAGAAAAAACATAGGAGGTAAAAGTAAACTAAAAAAATATGTGGAGTACACTATATTAAAGCCGTTGTTGCAAAACAATTCTTCAAACTGCTTTAGAGAATATCGCCTATGATGGAGCATATAGTTATCTTTTGCTGACCAAAGAAATTTATGTGCAGGAACAGTTGCAACAACTTTTCCATTTTCAGATAATAATGAATGTAAGTCACGAACAAACTTACCATCATCTTCAATATGCTCTAAAACATCAAATAGTCCAACAGCAGGCATACTACATTCCTTAACTGTAGACGAATCAAAAAGTCCCCAAACAATATTTTTTACCCCTCTTTTTTTTGAACTTAAAACGCCATTTTGCGTAGGTTCAAATAAAATAACAGGATATCCCTGATTTGATAGTTGAACAGCATTGTACCCATTTCCGCCACCAATGTCCACAAAACCTTGATTTTCTTGCAATGGTACAAAAGTTTTTATTGCAGTAATAATACAAGCAGTTCTATGTTTGTGCCAAAAACTAGTACTATTTACGATGTCTATTCCATCTAATCCTTCAATTGGCATATCTATTTTAGAAGTATCCGGAATGTTATTTGCACAGTAAATTCCGTTTTTAATTTCCATATTTTCAAGTTTCAAATTTTCTAACATTAATCAAACACTCCCTGACACAATTACTTAGCTAAAGTATTTGTGGATTTATCAAAATTATCAGCTTCTATTTCATTAAAAAGCTCACCATTAATTCTCACCTCTTTAATTGAGTACGACCTATCCATTTGACTACCATAATAAATTTTACTAAGCACATCACTCATTAGTCCACAAACAAACAAAAATAGCCCGGCCATCAAAAAAGCTAAAGTAAGAAATGCTTGAAAATCATCAGTCAGACTTTGCCCGGATATAAAGTTAATTGTTGTCCAAATTCCACTTGCCCCACCAAGCATAAGCATAAGTATACCTATGCCACCTAACAAGTGAAGTGGGCGTACGGAGTATTTGTGCCAAAACCAAACTGATACCATATCAATAAATCCTTTAACAGTGCGTTTCCAATTATATTTGGTTTTTCCGGCAGCTCGTGGACGATGATTTACCACAAGTTCGCCTACAGTAAATCCTTTTATTCTTAAAAGTGCCGGTATAAAACGATGCATTTCACCATACAAAGTTAAATGATCAAAACATTCTTTTTTGTATACTTTTAAAGAACATCCACTATCATGTATATCGTCTTTTACAATAATGCTACGTAATAAATTGGCTCCTCTTGAAGTGAACCGTTTAAAGAAAGTATCTTTACGATTTTTACGCCATCCGGATACTACATCCCAATCTTCTTCAATTAAATAATCAACTAATCGTGGAATATCCACAGGATCATTTTGACCGTCCCCATCCATAGTAATAATAAGAGGGTATTGGGCGGCTTTTATTCCGGCATCCATAGCAGCAGTTTGCCCAAAATTACGGCGTAGGCGTATAAGTTTTAAAGGATGAAGGTGTTTACATGCTTCAAATGTGCCATCTGTAGAGCCATCATCTACAAATATTATTTCATAGACATAACTTGCATCTTCACAAGCTTGATTGATTTCTCTATGTAAATTAGCAACATTTTCCCTTTCATTGTACACAGGTACTACTATTGAAATTTTAATTAATTCATCCACTTTGTACACTCCCTTGTTTTTAGTACTTTATTCTATTTTGGACTTGTTAAGCTAACCCCATTCCATTGTCTTTTCGGCTTATTTTCTATCAGGACTTCGTAAAGGATTCCTAACAAAAGCTTTAGCATTGCGCCGTCATCCTTTTCTTGTCCGGAAAAAAACGCACGAAAATCCGGCGAAAGCAGATTAGCAGACAGGTCTATTGTCAATAAATTTAACGTATAATGCGATAGGCATAAAAGCCTCTATGAGAATACACCCTCACTCTATCTTCATAGAGAAGAATTTCAGATGCTAATCCAAAAACTTCCTCTTCATCTAAAGTACTGCGCATATAAATAAATACAGCTTCTGATGGTTTCACATCATTCAAAGCTTCAGTAAATGCATCTAAATTACTCGCAATAAAAATTCTTTGGAATTCAAAAAAATCTGTATGAATGGTACGCAGGGTGCTTCCGGTAACGCCAAATGACGCAACAATTAGAGAATGAGGTTCGTAATCTGCAACAATATTAGCTACATTAGGAGTTTCAGGAAACATATTTTGTACATTTCTATTGTAAAAGCTAAAGAAAACTAAAATTATAGTAGTTAATGCTAAAGCTCCAATTTTTATATGCTTATGTATATATCCGGAAGTATGGTGTATTATGAATAAAAAACACAGTATTATGCTTGGAGAAATAGCGATTATATATCGAACACTCATAAGCGGTGCAATTGCAGAAACAATTAGAAAATATGGTACTGTAACAAACAATAAATAAACTATTGGAGTATAATCATGTCTGACAGTGATAAAATTAATTTTCTTATAAAAAAGCATACACAAAACAACAGAAACAATTGCCAGAACAAATATTATCAGTAGGCAGGAACTCCAAAAATCACCAAATAGTTGTCGGTTAAGGCTTGCTGCAAATTCACCAATTCTATAAAAATTATCTTCAGGATCTAAAAAATTTCTAACCGCTTCTGTTCCACGCCCGGATTGGCTCAAATGGTGTATTATATGAGGCCAAAACAAGAGGTATGCACTTGCTGCTATCACAGTAGTTATAATACAATTGCGAAGCTTTATATATTCTTTTGAAAACAAAAGCCATAATAATAACGCCAACGAAGAAAATGAAAAAAAGATTAAGAAATAATAGTGAGTAAGTGTACCGAAAAAAATCACAAACGCCAAACTAACATAAAATTTCCAACCTATATTCACTTTTTTACTGATTAGCATAAGGGCTAGATAACTTAAAGCTGTAAAAAAGAATATAAGGGTACTATACATACGAAAAAGAACAGCATTAGACATTGCTGCATTGCTAAAACCCCAAATAATTACGGGTAACAAAGCCATCCAAGATTTATCAAAAACTAATTTTGCAGCTTTATATAGAACTATTGCCGTAGCTGTCAACCAAAAAATATTTATTCCCGCACCCATCCAATTATTCCAAGTGTTAGGAAATAACGAGCCAACAAAATGCAATTGCATATGATAAAATAACGGATGATTGTTAAGAGTAAGCGTATTGTATACATAACTAAAGTCGAAGCGTTCTCCTTGTTGTACTGTTATTAAATTCCAAAAATATTCAGGATAGTGCCAACTATTCCGAAAGTTTGGCTCCATATGTAGTGACATTCCTCCTGTTAATCTACCATTTGCTTGTCCAAGCGATGTAATTTCATCTGTATGATATCCTCCCTTTTGATCTACATAGTAAACCATAGACAAGGTTTGGAAAATAATCACAAAAGCAAAAATTACCCATTGGTGAGCGATAAGCCATGTGCCAAATCCGCGAAAAACAATAAAATACCACAAAACACTTATAGTAGTAGCAACTAATAAAAATAAAAATAAAAAATAATTCGGTAGTACAACAAACCTACTAAGTGTAATACCATCAACTATCATAGACATATAATGTCTATGACCCAGACGAAGTTCCAATCCTGCCCATTCATTATTAGGGATGCGTATAGTATTTTGCCCTTCATTTAATCTAAACTGTGTAGAGTATCCATCAGAGAAGCGTGCACTTTCTTCCCTAGCTCTAAGTCTAACATTTCTATTTGGATCACTAAGACGAGATATAAAAACTGTTACATGGTTAAATCTCCCAATAGTACCATTCAGATTTTCAATATCTATATTCACAAATCCACGTTCGTCTGAAGTGAAAATGATATCACCTCTAACTTCAAAGCCTTCAAGGTGATTGTAAACTTCTTCTTGATTTAAAGTTATAGTACGTTGCATCATTTGTGGTATCCCAATCCCATCAGAAATTACTAACGAAAGAACGCAATACGCTATAATTAATGATGCAATCAATATCAAAATAGATGCATGTAGTTTATAATTTCCAAATAGATCTTTTAAATATAAACTATGTATAGATTTAAACCAATTTTTTTTCATAATTTTAATAGCTCCTTTAGCTTTACTTGTGGATCACAAGGAATATAGCTAATATGCATTATGCAAAAGTAATTATTTAGTGAAGGATGTATAATCTATTTATATTGCACATTATTGCATAGTTTTAATTAGAGTTCAAGTGGCAGTTATCTTTCTCTCATGCCAAAAGCATGAAAAAAAGAGGTTATGATAGTGAGGTATAGCAAACTCATTTTATTTATTAAATTTAAATCCTTCATTGCAGAATGTTGTTTAAATTTCCTTAAAACTCAGATTTCACGTTGTTTTTAAATTTAACGTATAATACGATAAGCATGAAATCCCATACTATGATACGCTCTTACTCTATCTTCATAAAGAAGAATTTCAGATGCCAACCTCAAAATTTCCTCTTCATCTAAACGATGGTGTATATAAATGAACACATCTTCTGATGGTTTCAAATCGTTCAAGGCTTCAGTAAATGCATCTAAATCGTAAGCAATAAAAATTCTTTGAAACTCAAGAAAATCTATATGGATGTGACGCAGATTAGGCCCGGAAACACCTGATGCAACAATTAAAGAATGAGGTTCGTAATCTGCAACAATATTAGCTACACTAGGAGCTTCCGGGAATAGATTTAATACATGCCTATTATGAATATTAAAGAAAACTAAAATTATAGTAGTTATTATTAAAACCCCAATTTTCACATTCTTTTGTAGATATTTAGCAGTACAATATATCACAAATAAAAAACACAATACTATACTTGGAAAAATGGCAGATATATATCTAACATTCATAATTGGTGCAATTGAAGCAACAATTAGAAAATATGGTAATGTAACAAATAATAAGTAAATGATTTGAGTATAATCTCGCTTGATAGTGATAAAATTAATTTTCTTATAAAAAAGCATACACAAAACAACAGAAATAATTGCCAGAACAAATATTATCAGCAGATAAGAACTCCAAAAATCACCAAATAGTTGTCGGTTAAGGCTTGCTACAAATCTACCAATCCTATAAATATTATCTTCAGGGTCTAAAAAATTTCTAACCGCTTCTGTTCCACGGCTAGATTGAGTCAGATGGTATATTACATGAGGCCAGAACAATAGATATGCACCTGCTGTTATTGTAGTAGTTATAATACAATTGCGAAGTTTTATATATTCCTTTGAAAACAAAAGCCATAATAATAACGCCAATGAAGAAAATGAAAAAAAGATAAAGAAATAATATTGAGTAAGTGCACCAAAAAAAATCACAAACGCTAAACTAACATAAAACTTCCAACTTATATTCACTTTTTTACTGATTAACATAAGAGCCAGATAACTTAAAGCTGTAAAAAAGAATGTAAGAGTACTATACATACGAAAAAGAACAGCATTAGACATTGCCATATTGCTAAAACCCCAAACAATTACAGGTAACAAAGCCATCCAAGATTTATCAAAAACTAATTTTGCAGCTTTATATAGAATTATTGCCGTAGCTGTCAGCCAAAAAATATTTATCCCCGCACCCATCCAATTATTCCAAATGTTGGGAAATAACGAACCAACAAAATGCAATTGCATATGATAGAATAGCGGATGATTATTAAGAGTAAGCGTATTGTATACATAGCTAAAGTTAAATCGTTCTCCTTGTTGCACTGTTATAAGATTCCAAAAATATTCAGGATAGTGCCAACTATTCCGAAAGTTTGGCTCCATATGTAGTGCAACTCCTCCTGTTAATCTGCCATTTGCTTGTCCAAGTGATGTAATTTCATCTGTGTTGTACCCCCTCTTTTGATCGACATAATAAACCATAGACAAAGTTTGGAGAATAACTATAAAAGCAAAAATTACCCACTGATGAGCAATTAGCCATGTACCCAATTTACGAAAAACAATAAAATACCACAAAATGCCTATAATAATAGCAGTTAATAAAAATAAAAACAAAAAATAATTTGGTAACACAGTAAACCTACTAAGTATAATGCCATCGACTATCATAGACATATAATGCCTATGACCCAGACGAAGTTCCAACCCTGCCCATTCATTATTAGGGAGGCGTACAGTGTTTTGTCCTTCACTCAATCTAAGTGACGTAGATAACCCCCCCCCCCCGATAGAAAAGCCCGTATTTTCTTCCCTGGCTCTAATTCTAACATTTCTATTCGGATCACTAAGGCGAGATATAAAAATTGTTACATGACTAAATCTCCCGATAGTATCATCCAAATCTTCAATATCTATAATCACAAATCCACGTTCGTCTGAAGTGAAAATGATATCACCTCTAACTTCAAAGCCTTCAAGGCGATTGTAAACATCTTCTTGATTTAAAGTTATAGTACGTTGCATCATTTGTGGTATCCCAATCCCATCAGAAATTACTAACGAAAGAACGCAATACGCTATAATTAATGATGCAATCAATATCAAAA
>WQVX01000009.1 GCA_009785615.1 Defluviitaleaceae bacterium
AGATTAAGCTCAATAAAATATTCGTAATATGCAGGAGTATACCCGCTAAAGACTTGAATTTAGTAATTCAAATTTTGGCATCGGTTCATAGGCATTCAGATTATAAAAGCTCAGAATAATCACATTTTTTTGACAAAGCAAAAGCCCTCAAAAATGGTGAAAAGGAGATTTTGAACAGGCTCCTATACCGCTTGAGGGCTTTTGCTTTGCAAAATTGCTATAATGCCAAAAGGTTTAAGCCAAAACTTGCTCAATAATAATGCGGCTAACTTCTGATGGGTCTAAAACACGCTGTCCCTCTTGATAATTCACTATACTAAAGCTTTCATCAATATCAGCAAATTTAAGATATTCATGTTCAACTTCTTTTTGAAAAAGCAAGTCATTTTCATGTATATCAATACCACCCTTTAGGTAATCTCTATCGCTTCCGATTCTATTATTGTTAGCCAAATTATTTTTAACAAAATCATAAGGAGGTTTTAAAAATAAAGTTAAATCCGGTTTAGGTAATGCAAAATGCTCATACTCCAGTTTCAAAATCCAATTTCTAAGAGTTTCTTTTTGAAGTTGATCATGCACCTTTGCACATTGAAAGGCGATGTTAGAGTAAACATATCTGTCAACAATCAAAAATTGATGGTTATTGATTCCATCATTTAAAATCGGCTTTGCATCGTGTCTGTCTTGTGCATACATCAAAGCAAGAAAGTATGGATTAATATCCTCAATAGCTCCAAATTCACCCCTCAAAAAACTTGCAATCATTTCACCTATCATTGTTTTAGTGATTCTTGGAAAATGAAGAAACACATGACTGATTTTCTTTTCATTTAAATAATCTAACAACATCCCAACTTGAGTTGATTTGCCGGATCCATCTAAACCTTCAAATACAATAAATTTACTCATAATTTACCACCTTATTCACTGATGTTTCAGCGGAAATAATTACAGCCCTGCCTTCATCTCGTCCATCAATAATGATTTTAGCTTCCTCTGCACTGCCGGGCACAATAAAGATTATTGCTTTGTCATCCATTTGTTTTGAAAACACACGATTTACAAGAGTATGAAATAACTCTGAAGAAGTACCTGAAGCTCGTCCCAATCCTTCTAAAATAGTCTGAAAATGGCTCGCGCCCAGCCCTTCACTAATATAATCCCAGCTACCATGAGAACCAAAAGTAACTATATTTGAAAAAAAATCATATTTGATCCTCTTTTGTTCCAAAGCACGACAAACAGTGTGTGCAATAGAAAGACAATGTTCAATCAATTGAATGTCATATTTGGTATCACCCGTGGCATTCCTGTCTACGTTAAGCACCACACCGGCAGATATTTCAGTAGTGTAGTCATATGACTTTACCATCATCCTTCCGGCGCGCAGGCTTTGTGACCAAGAAATTGCTTTCATTGGCTCGCGACCTGTATATTCACGAAACCCGGCAGTCAATATAGGATCTTCAATAATAAACCTGCGTACAGATATATCTCCTAAAAAACCGCCTACTACTCTATCTATATAGGCATTTTCTGCGACTTTTGGGTAAATTACAATTTCATTAAAACTATCAACTTTTTTATAATTTTCACCGGTTCCAAGAAAGTCTCCGCCTTGCAACTCAGCACCTGAAAATGTATACCATCCTCTATTTGGAATGGATACAGGAATTTCACGCACCAAGCTTTTACGCGGCATTAAATATATCATTGATGTATACCAAGCATGTCTATTAATACGGTCGGTACTTACTACTACACCGGGGACATGTATTGTAATGGTTTCAGGCAAGATTTCTTTTAATCGCACAAATGGGATAAATCGCAAACTTCTATTAGTAATAGTGGTTGTTATTTGAAATTGCTCTTCAGGAGCAACCAGCAATCGCGAGGGTTTATATTGAAATTCCACTCCGTTTAGGGCATTCTTTTTTGACCATTCTTGAATCAGATAACCTATAGTAATAACAGCTAGAAAAAAAATCAGCGGCATAGGCTAATCCTCCAGTGGAACGGCAGTCTTTTTAATAATACGATTTAATATCTCTTCTGCATCACTACTTTTTATGCTACTACCCATATTTAGCCGATGAGCCAATATATGAGGTGCTGTAAAGCACACATCTTCCGGTATGCAGTAATCTCTTCCATTCATGACAGCACAAGCTTGACTGGCCTTGTATAGGGCTATAGCCCCCCTGGTAGATACGCCGGAAATAAATTGGCTTTCCTTTCGTGTCCCTTCGATGATATCCATTATATATGCGGCAACTTCTTCCGATACCGGCACATTATGATAATTATTTTGCACAAAAGCAGTTTCTTCTGCTGTTACAACCTGTTCCAAAGAATCTAACAATCTTGCAGTAGAAGGTCGAGATATAACCGATAATTCTTGTTCCCGATTCATATAGCCCAAAGATAGCCGCATGAAAAAGCGATCAATTTGCGCTTCCGGTAGCGGAAATGTTCCATAGGATTCTAATGGATTTTGAGTAGCCATTACCATAAAGGGTTCTTCAAGTAAGTTGGTATTGCCATCTATGGTAATTTGGCGTTCTTCCATAGCTTCCAGCAAGCTTGATTGCGTGCGTGGTGTTGCCCTGTTGATTTCATCTGCCAGTATGATATTGGCAAACAGTGGGCCGGGGCGGAATTCAAAATCATTTTGCTTTTGATTGTAAAAGTTGATGCCTGTTAAATCAGAAGGAAGCAAATCCGGCGTAAATTGAATGCGCTTAAATTTGCTTCCAACAGTTTTTGCAAAAGAACGAAGGAGCATAGTTTTGCCTGTTCCGGGGACATCTTCCAGCAACACGTGACCCGCACAGACAAAGGAAATTAGCACCAAGAAAACAGAATCTTCTTTTCCAACAATTACTTTTGAACAGTTTTCTACTACTTTTTGACGATATTGAGTGAATTTAAGGATATCCATTATAAGTACTCCTCTTTAGAAATGTATTTGAGTCATCAGATTTAATCAGATCTAATTTAATCCCCCATCTAACCCAATAACTTGACCGGTTAGATAAGATGCTTCCGAAGAAGCCAAAAAATATACTAACTTTCCGACTTCTTCGGCGTTGCCAAAACGCATCAAAGGGATTCTTTCTGTAAAAGCTTCCTGTTCTTCTTGTGATAACCTACTGTTCATTCTTGTTTCAATTGCGCCACAGGCTATGGCACACACCCGTACCCCGGAAGGCCCAAGCTCTTGAGCCATAGAGCGGGTAAACGCATGAGTAGCCCCTTTAGCCGCAGAATATACTGCTTCACAAGAGGCTCCTGTAGTTCCCCATATAGAAGATATGTTGATGATTACTCCTTTTTTTGCACGTACCATATCCGGTACTGCCAAATGGGTTGCGTTTAATATGTGGATAAAATTGTGACGTATCACATCATCCCATTCGTGAGGTTTCATATCGGTAAAAAGACCAAAATGCGCCAGCCCTGCATTGTTTACCAATATATCTACTGAACCAAAATGAGACTTGATTTTGTTAAAAGCCATTTCAGCTTCAATATAATTTGACATATCTGCTAAAATGCCCATTACATTGCAATTACCTTGATTTCTCCGGTTTAATTCTTCTACTGCTTTGTCCAATTGAACTTGATCAATACGGCCATTTAATACGACTTTATCTCCATGTGCAGCAAATTCTTGGGCAATACCAAAACCTATTCCCCTAGATGAGCCTGTAACTAATACTGTACGATTCATAGCATAATCCTTCTGTTCCTTATAACAAACCTGCTCATATAAGAGCAGGTCTATTGTCATTTACTTATATTACTTATCAAGACTTCCAACTGTAATATCTGAGCCTCCAAGATTCTCAACAGAAGTAGTCTTATTATAAAAATGTATGGCATTTTTTAAAATACCTTCAAATGTGTAGTAATCATCAGTCTCTTTAATTGGAAGCTGTGCTGTTTGTTTTAAACATCCGGCCTTATAAATAGCTGTGATTAATTCTATTGCTCTTCTGCCATCCGGGCTGGTTATATCAGGTTTAACACCTTGTTCTAATGCCCTAAGTACATTGTCAATTTGACCTGTGTGTCCTTTATAAGTAAGGCTTGGCATGGCATTATATTTGTTCGTTATTTCTGATATTAATGCGTCGTTTCTTTCCGGGAAGCCGTTTGGCTTAGATAATTCTGCTTCGCAACTAAATGGTGCTGCAATTTTAGCTTTTTCGCATTGCAATGTGATACTTTGCCCTTCACCATGATGAACAACAGAGCTTGTAACTTCTGCAAGGGTACCATCAGCATATTTTAAAATTGCAAAAGAGATATCTTCTACTTCCGAATTATCATGCATTACATTAGATAAAACAGCGGTAACTTCAATCGGCAAACTATCTTGTATCCAATTGATCATATCAATTTGATGCACAGCATGGTTCAGGGTAGGGCCGCCGCCTTCTTTTTCCCAAAGCCCGCGCCACCATAAATCATAGTAGCAATGGCCTCGCCACCAAAAAGAATCTACATGAGCTACACGAACTTTGCCTGCAATACCACTTTCGGATAGCTCTTTTAACTTGTAAACACTGTCAATGTATCGATTTTGCGCTATAACAGACATGGTTACTTTATTGCGTTTTTCGGCGGCTATCATTGCATCACATTCTTTTAAGCAAGTAGCCATAGGTTTTTCTACTAATACATGCTTGCCGGCATCCATGCAATCTATAGAAATATCTGCATGAACATATGGAGGTGTGCATACATGAACCAAGTCAATTTTCACACTAGATTCTAACATTTCTTGATGGCTCTTAAATACTGCTGCATCTTTTAAACCGAATCTTTCTTTTTTTTCCTCTGCCTTCTCCGGAAAGATATCTACCAGTGCAGTAATTTTACAACGATCTTTAAGCTCAAGAAGCCCTTCAATATGCATTTGAGAAATGTTTCCTGTACCTACAATAGCAACACAAATCATTTTATACCTTCTTTCTTTATGAAAATACAACGGATCAACTCTCCATAATTAATACCACATTTCATGTTGAAATTGAATAGATTTATCCAATATAATTTGTAAAAATATATGATTTTTTCCGGCCGCAGGTTCTAAATATCTATCATATTAATTCGGTCAGCATGACGGCCGCCTTCAAACTCTGCTTCAATCCAAATTTTCACTAACATCTTTGCAAATTCTGCGGCAATCACTCTTGCACCTAATGCCATAGCATTAGCGTTATTATGTTGCCGTGATAAAAGAGCTGTATATGAGTCTGTGCAATTTACGCAGCGTATGCCCTTTATTCGATTAGCTGCCAAAGAAATCCCAAAGCCGGTACCGCATATTAATATAGCTCTGTCGTATTCTCCGGCGGCTACTTTTTCCGCTGCCATTCGTCCGTACACAGGATATTCCGCACGCTCTGCATTGTGGGCACCTATGTCGTCTACTTGGTGGTTCATTTCTTTTAACATTTTTGCAATTTCCATTTTCATTTCGTAACCTACATGATCACTTGCCATAACTATTTTCATGTGTTTTTTCCTCCCGGATTTGTTCTGAAATTGTGAATTTGCGCGCTTTTTGGAAATAACCTTGATGTCCAACCGGTCTCATTTTGTTACCGGTTGAGTATAGTTTAAAAAGATAGACTGCAATAAATCAAACTGTTATAATAACAGAAAAATAACCGGAAAAAAGTGAGGGATCTAATGCAACGTTTCAAACATCTGCTTACTTCAATTGACATGACAGAAGGTGAGCCGTGGAAAAAATTATTGTTATTTACTATTCCCTTACTTGTAGGTAATCTTTTTCAGCAATTATATAACACTGCGGACGCCATAATTTTAGGTCGATTTGTGGGTGACGATGCTTTGGCGGCAGTAGGTAGCTCTATCCCGGTATTTTTTTTGCTATTGGTGCTTTTAATGGGTGTAGCTATAGGCGCAGGCATTATGGTTTCTCAGTATTATGGAGCAAAGCAAAAAGAAGAGCTTTCCTACACCATAGGTACCAGTATTACCCTAATTACCATCTTGGGCTTAATTATGATGATTTTTGGCCCGTTGGGAACCCGCCCACTTTTAATATTATTGGATACTCCTATTGAAATTTTAGATGATAGTGCTATGTATATGAATATCCTTTTGTGGGGTGTTTTAGGCATGGCCTATTTTAATATACTATCCGGTATTTTGCGAGGGTTAGGAGACTCTTTTTCTCCTTTGATTTATTTGACCATTGCATGTTTGCTTAATATTGTCTTTAATATCATCTTTATTATAGTGTTGGATATGGGTGTATTGGGTGCTGCCATTGGTACAGTAATAGCCCAATCGCTTAGTAGCATTTTATGCTTTCGTCGTTTATTACAAATGCGAGACGTTTTTAATGTTAACATGTACTATCTATGGCCTAAGAAAAAATACATAATTCAAATTTTAAAGCTGGGTATACCCACAGGTGCATCTCAAGTTATATTTGTTTTAGCAATGATGGTGGTTCAGCCTTTGGTAAATGATTTTGGCCGTTTATTTATAGCCGCCTATGTTGTAATAATGCGTATAGATGGGTTTGTAATGATGCCAAACTTTTCTTTTGGCAATGCAATTACTGTTTATACAGGGCAAAATATTGGAGCCGGTAAGGTTGACCGCATAGGAAAAGGTGTTAAACAATGTACTATAATGGCAGCAGGCACGGCTTTTGTCATGGTAGGACTCATTTTGATTTTTGGTCAGTATATTGCCGGAGCCTTTACTACAACTCAAGAAGTAGTTGATACAAGTATCCGCATGATATGGATTTTAGCTTTTGGATATGTTGCCTTTGCCGTTAATATGGTAATGTGGGGAACTATCCGTGGGGCCGGAGATGCTATATCGCCATTGTGGGCAGCACTTATAAATACAGTGGTAATTCGTTTGCCTACTGCTTTCCTATTTGTACATTGGATGGGGCGGCCGGAGGCTCTTATGTACTCCTTATTGCTAAGTTGGATATTTAACACTATACTTGGAATTATTGTGTACCGCTTTGGAAAATGGCGCAATAAAGGGATTGTTAAACATGAATCTGTTTGATTTACAACGAGAAAAAATCTTAAAAAAAGAAGCTCCCCTTGCGGCTCGTATGCGCCCGGAGAGTCTTGAAGAATTTTTAGGCCAAACTCATATAGTAGGCTCAAATATGCTTTTATACCGTGCAATTAAAGCAGATAAACTAACAAGCATTATCTTATATGGCCCACCGGGAACAGGCAAAACTACATTAGCCGGGATAATAGCAAATACTACACGTAGCGGTTTTATTCAGCTTAATGCAACCGCTGCCGGAATAAAAGATATAAAAGCTACCATAGAAACAGCCAGAGACCAACTTGCCATGACAGGTTCCAGAACTATTTTATTTATAGATGAAATACATCGTTTTAACAAAAGTCAGCAGGATGCAATGCTGCCACATGTAGAAGATGGTACAATTATATTAATAGGTGCTACTACTGAAAACCCTTATTTTGAAGTAAATAAAGCATTGGTGTCCCGCTCCGTTATTTTTGAGCTGGAACCTCTTTCGCAGACAGATATAATTGTACTACTTAATCGTGCTGTTAAAGATTCAGAAAAAGGGCTGGGAGCCATGCCAATTGTTGCCATGGATGATGCATTGGAATTTTTTGCAGATAAGGCCAATGGAGATGCTCGTACAGCTTTAAATGCTATAGAGCTTGCCGCTTTAACCACTACACCCGCAGAAGATGGTACCATAACTATTGATTTAGATGTTGCCTCTGCTTGCATTCAAAAGCGGGTGCTTTGTTATGAAAAAGATGGCGACAATCATTACGATACTATATCAGCTTTTATAAAAAGTATGCGGGGATCTAACCCGGATGCAGCAGTTTTTTACCTGGCTAAAATGCTATATGCCGGAGAAGATCCCAAATTTATAGCTCGTCGTATTGTTATTTGTGCTGCCGAAGATGTAGGCAATGCAGACCCTCATGCTTTGATGGTAGCTACAGCCGCAGCACAGGCAATAGATTTTATTGGAATGCCCGAGGGTAGAATTATTCTATCCCAAGCGGTTTTATATATATCCTGCGCACCCAAAAGTAACAGCGCGTTGTCAGCTATTACTAAGGCTTGGCAAGATGTAGAGCAAGTGCAGGTTAAAACAGTCCCTCCACATTTAAAAGATGCACACTATTCAAGTGCTTCTGCTTTAAAGCGTGGGGTGGATTACAAGTATGCTCATGACTACCCGGGAAATTATGTATCCCAGCAATATTTACCAGATGAGCTTGTAGGAAAAATTTATTACGAGCCTAGTGATAATGGAGTCGAAAGGAAAATAAAAGACTCACTGATAAAATTGCGTGGAGAAACATAAGGATATTGTGTATATAAAACACAAACACTACCTAAGTCTTATAGCGTCCAAGATAGCAAATTATTGGATGCTACACAGAAAGGATGTCTATTAATGAACGAAGCACAGTTAAAGAAATACGCAGAACTTTTGGTAAGATCCGGAGGTAATGTGCAAAAAGGTCAACCAGTAGTAATTTCCAGTGATGTAACAAACGCATGTTTTGCCAGAATGGTACAAGAATATGCTTACGATGCCGGTGCATCAGAAGTGGTAATGGAATGGCGGGACGATATTTCTTCCAAAGCTAAATATATGAGAGCCGCAGACGAAATTTTTGATGTATACCCTCAATGGTGCGTAGATCGTTTTAAATTTTATGATGATCGTAACGCAGTATATTTGCATATCATTTCGTCAGATCCTGATTTGCTTAAAGAGGTATCTCCTGACCGAATCATGAGATATACAAAAGCAAACCGCAAAGGAACAAAAGCGCACTCTACCCTTACCATGTCTAATGCACGCCGCTGGTCAGTATTAGCTGTTCCTTCACCTGAGTGGGCTGCTAAGGTATTCCCGGATCTTGATGCTGAGGCCGGTGTAGCAAAATTGTGGGAAGCTATAATAAAAGGCGCAAGAGCCGATGGAGATAACCCTATAGAAGATTGGGCTGCTCATCGTGAAAATTTCAACCAACACAAAAGTGCTATGGACAAAAAGCAATTTAAGACTTTGCGCTTCACCAACAGCTTAGGTACTGACATTACAATAGGTATGCCGGAAAATCATAAATGGCAAGGTGGCGGTGATATAGGTCAAGATGGTTTTCCATTTTTTCCAAATCAACCTACTGAAGAAATTTTTACTGCCCCTGACAGAAACAAAGTTAACGGCAAGGTAGTAGCTTCTATGCCTTTAAGCTATCAAAGCCGCCTAATAGAAGAGTTTAGTATTACTTTTAAAGATGGAAAAGCTGTGGAATATCAGGCCAAAGCCGGCGAAGAGATTTTAAAAAGCATTATTGAAATGGATGAGGGAGCCGCTTATTTGGGTGAAGTAGCTCTTGTAGCTAATAGCTCGCCTATTTCTCAAATGAATATTTTGTTCTACAACACTCTTTTTGACGAAAATGCATCAAGTCACTTTGCTTTAGGGAAAGCATATCCGGATTGCATAGAAAACGGTATCAATATGAATGACGACGAATTAGCTAAAGTCGGATTAAATGATTCTATACTTCATGTAGACTTTATGTTTGGCACTGCGGATATGCATGTTGTAGGTACTTTAGCTGATGGCACAGAAATTGTAATAATGGATCAAGGAGAATTAGTTAACTTAGAATAAGTTAGACGAAGTTGAAACAATCGCTTTAGCGATTGAAAATGCATAGCATTTAAAGCCTCCCAAGTTTTCGCAAATTTGAGCTTGGGAGGCTTTTTAAATTTTCATGAATTATACTGATTAAAAACGGCAAAAAAAGGAGATAATAATGGCATATTGGAATACAAGAGGACTAAGGGGTAGCTCCTTTGAAGAGATGATTAACTTAACTAACCAATTATATTTGCAGCAAAAACTTGCAGTAATACAAAAAATCCCTACTCCAATAACGCCTATTGAGGTCAATAACCATGAGCGTATTATTACTAAGGCTTACTTTGGAGAAAAAAGCACTGTAGATTACATTGGCGTGGTACAGGGCATAGCCGTTTGCTTTGATGCTAAAGAGACTCAATACAAAAATCTTCCGCTTAAAAACATCCATTCTCACCAAATAGCTTTTATGGATGATTTTATGCAACAAGACGGAATTGCTTTTTTATTGGTACATTTTAAAACTATGGCAGAGATGTTTTTTTTGCCGGCAGAACAACTTAAACGCCACTATGAGCTATCACAGCAAGGTAAGCGAAAATCTATCCCTTATTCTGAATTTGACCAAGATTACAAAATACGTAATACTGCAAGCTTTCCGGTTCATTATTTGGAAGCTCTCAATACATATCTTATGAAATGAGGTATACAAATGCGAAAATTAAGGTTGATTTTTATATTGACGACCATATTCATTCTTTTATCATCTTGTGAGGATGGCAGACATCTTATTATATACGATTTGCCAATTGACGATGCTTTTGATGTGCAGGACGAGCCATATCAAACTCGCCATTTAGTCTTTATTGAATCTCAGCCTATGCGACTTGCAATGCATGAACCTTCTGAGGGTGCCTTTATAGGAATGTATACAGATGCAATTCCGGGTTTTGATGGGCGCGTTATAGCAGCAATTGAATCATCTCTTGGAGTAAATCATGCTGCATTTATGGAAGTTATGCATTTGGGTAGCGAATTTCCATACCTCTGGGTGTTGGAGTGTATCGCTGAACAAAAAATACCTATTTTGGTCATTCTTCCGCCTGAAAATGGTGTTCCTTTTGGTAGCCATTGGCAGGAAATTCTTACGGAAACCGCTACTTCTTTTGGGCAATTTCCAATACCCATGTTTGTGGTATTTTATCCTGTTTCTGCCGAAACAAACAGTTGGGATCCTGCTACCTACATTGCTTTTTTTAGATATGCCAGGGCTATATTTGCCGCTCATGCCCCTTCTGTTGCCTTTATATGGTCAATAGATGCAGAGTTAGAAAATTTTGAAGATTACTTTCCCGGTGATCTTGCAGTAGATTGGGTGGGTCTGTCACTTTTTTCACAATCGACAGATCTGTCACCTGATTTATTGGAAAGAGCTATGCGATTTTACCATACCTTCCATCAGAATAAGCCCATCATGTTAAACTTTGGCATAAGTCACTTTTCTACTGCCGACCACCGATACCGAATTTCTGAAACTGCTATCGCATTAAAGCAAATCTACCGCGCCATTAAAAGCGATTTTCCACGAATTAAAATGATAAATTATATGGATATAGTCCGTTTAGATCTTACGGGTCAAGATTATCGTATCAGTATTGACCCTGCCTTACGTGCTGCTTATCAAGAAAGTGTTGGGGACTTTATTACTGTTGCGCCCCGCTCCTTTGATAATTCTGCGGTTTCTCAAGCAATTCGCTCATCATACTTTGCTCACGTAGAAGATGGTATTGTATACTTGGATACTCGCATTTTGGAAGAAGAGTTAAGCATATCAGTTCCCGGACAAACCGAATGGATAGATGGTACCAGAAAAGTAAACGCCGCTCTGCTAGATATCAATGTGGAAATTGACCAAGGCCATGTGTGGCTTAGGAGCTGAATATTTATATAGAAAAAACCTTGACTTAAACATCTTTTTAGCCTATGATGATTCGGTTGCAACTTTGTTAATTTGCCACTTAAATCCGTTAGCCCCGGATTCATATAACCAGGAGGAAAAATTAAAATGCGAACCACATTTATTACCAAGCCCCTAGAGGTAGAGCGCAAATGGTACGTAGTAGATGCAGAAGGCCAGACATTAGGACGCCTATCCTCTAAAATTGCCCATGTGCTTAAAGGTAAACATAAGCCAATCTACAGCCCTAATGCAGATGTAGGCGATTATGTAATAGTTATTAATGCAGATAAAATTAAAGTGACAGGTAAAAAAATGCAAGATAAAGTTTATGTGCGTTACACCGGGCATATAGGCGGCAGAAAAGAAACATCTTTGCGTGACATGATGCAAAATAAGCCCGGCTTTGCAGTTTCTCATGCTATTAAAGGGATGTTGCCTAAAAATAACTTGGGCAGAAAAATGTTCAAAAAACTTCACGTATATGCCGGCCCGGACCATAAACATGAAGCACAAAAACCAGAACCGTTGACATTTTAATTTCAAAGCTTATATTAGGGGAAAGATTGTAAAAGGAGAATAAAAAAATGGCATCAGCGATGTATTACGGCACCGGCCGACGAAAAAGTTCTGTAGCTAGGGTATATCTTTTACCCGGCGATGGCAAAATAACAGTTAATAAAAGGGATATTGACGAATACTTTAACTTTGAAACACTCAAGCTTATTATACGTCAACCTATGGAATTAACAGGTACTTTGGGTAAATTTGATGTTAAAGTTAATGTTTTTGGAGGCGGCTATACAGGTCAAGCGGGTGCAATTCGCCACGGAATTTCTCGGGCACTTTTACAAGCCGACGAAGATTTCCGTAAATCTCTTAAAAAAGCAGGCTTTTTGACCAGGGATTCCCGCATGAAGGAACGTAAAAAATATGGTCTCAAGGGTGCAAGGCGTGCGCCTCAGTTCTCTAAGAGATAACATTACAACTGTTGGCCCTTGTTATAACAAGGGTCATTTTTTTCATATTTTAGACCTTTACATATTGCCCAATTATGTAAAAAGTCTATTTGTTGGGATGTGATTCACATAAGCAAAAAGCCCAAAAAAGAAAATCCTCATGAAGGTCATCGTGGGCGGGTTAGAAAACGATTTATAGAAAATGGCCTAAATGGGTTTGCCCATCATGAGATGTTAGAGCTTCTTTTATATTACTGTTATGCACAGCAGGATACTAACGAGATAGCTCATAAAATGATTAAAGAATATGGATCCTTGTATAATCTTTTTGAAGCAGATACATTTGATATCATGAACCGCTGCAACGTCACTGAAAGGGTTGCTGTGCTGGTTAGTTTGATACCTAAATTGTGCAATGTATACTTTAGAAGCAAATGGGAACGCGAAATAATTGTTATGAAAAGTTTAAACATTGCGGCTCAGTATGCTGTATCTCTTTTTGTAGGACGTACCAATGAGGCTTTTTACATATTTTGTCTGGATACAGGATACAGATTAAACCATGTATCTCTTATTGCAGAAGGCACATTAGATGAAACTGCAATATATCCAAGAGAAATTGTAGGAGAATCTATAAAGCACCAAGCCACCCATATTATCTTGGCTCACAATCATCCCGGTGCTACGGCCAATCCATCACGCAGAGATATAGAAGCTACCCGCAAAATTGTTGAAGGTTTAAAATTTATGAATATAAGAGTGATAGACCATATAGTAGTAGCCGGAGACAAATACTATAGCTTTGCATCTAATGATTATATGGTGGAAGGGTATATCTCGTGAAGATGTGTGAAATGTTACAAATGTAACCTTGATTTTACGTTGTCCAAAAACGAAGAACTTGCTAATGAAATGGATATTTATATTTATGCAAGGGGTTAAGCTATGAAGTATAAAAATTTTTTCAGTGAAGAACTATCGCCTAATGAATTAATATTGTAGACCGGCAAACCAAATATAAAAAAAATCTTTTCCAAAAGTGATTTATTTTTAGTTCCTTTTAGTTTTGTTTGGTGTAGTTTTGCTATTTTCTGGACTATTAGTGCAACGAGGGCAAATGTAATATTTGGATCATTTGGAATGCTGTTTGTATTTGCGGGGCTATATTTCGTTTTCGGAAGATTTATAGTAAACCGAATAATGAAGAAAAACACATATTATGCAATTACAAATGAGCGAATTTTAATAATAAATACTTACTCTAATGGAAGAAAAAAAGGCATCGTAACTACTAATATTGCAAACATTTCTACGGAAACAGTATCATACGATAAGAATGGCATAGGGACAATTATTTTTGGAAAATTACCTTATATGATGCATCTGAATTATGGAATGGAAATATTTGAGGGAACTTCACATGGTAATATTAAAGCTTTTTTTGATATTGATAATGTTGAAAAAGTATTCAATATATATAAAAAGGCTAAATATCAATTGAAAGAAAGTAATTAAGTATAATAACTCAAGGAGAGACTGCGATTTAACGTGTGCGAAAGTTGAGTTACAAACAATATAAAGGATTTCAGAAATATAGATGGACTTAAATTAGTAGCTTGGTTATAAATTTCCAATATTAAAATAAAAGAGGTGTACTTATGTATCTACAAAATGACAATGCAAGAATTTCAGATTTTTTTGGATTTGACTGGACTTTCCGTTTGGATGAAGAACAAAGCTACCGCCCTGTTCAACTGCCCCATGACTGGAGCGTTGAGTATCCTTTTGATGAAAATGCACCAACTTGTGGTTCCGGCGGATATGTAAAAGCCGGCATTGGATGGTATAAAAAAACATTTAAAGTTGATCCAAAAGCTAAAGGGAAAAAAGTCTTTTTGCTTTTTGACGGTGCTTACATGTGTACTACCGTATGGCTTAATGGCAAAGAACTTGGACATCATGCATATGGATACACCCATTTTGAATTTGAAATTACAGACTGCCTTTTTTTTGATGAAGAAAATGTGCTTGAAGTAAAAGTAGATAATTCCCAGCAGCCTAACTCCCGTTGGTATTCCGGCTCCGGTATTACCAGAGATATATGGTTGAAAGCAACCAATGAAATTTATATACCAACCAATGGTACTTTCATAAGGACTGAGGGCGAGCAAGTCAAAATTTCTACAAAAGTTGAAATGGCTCAACAAAAAAATATCCGACTCGTAACTACATTACTTGATCATGAAAATACAGTCTGCGGGAAGGCTGAAATGGAGATAACCAATCCCGGAGGATACGATCAAGTAATAACAATACAAAATTCGCAGCTATGGTCAGATAAAAACCCTTACCTCTATAAAGCAGTTTCAGAATTAATCCATGAAGGAACGCTTATTGATAAATACGAGACTGTATTTGGCGTTCGTACTGTAGAATTTGATCCTGATAAAGGATGTCTTATCAATGGTGAAAGAGTAAAACTAAACGGAGTTTGCCTGCACCATGATGGCGGTTCTGTTGGAGCTGCTGTACCCAAAAAATTGTGGCACAGACGCCTGTTGCTCCTTAAAGAGATGGGATGTAATGCCATACGAGCATCACATAATCCACCTGATACCGGCTTGCTTGAATTATGTGACGAGCTGGGTTTTTATGTAATGGATGAAGCCTTTGATGAATGGGAACAGCTTAAAGCAAAAACAGCAGGCAGTAATACACATGAAAGCAGAGGTTATTCTGAATGGTTTAAGGATAACTATCTAGCGGATATGGAAGCAATGTTGTATCGTGATCGCAATCATCCTTCTGTTATCATTTGGAGCATTGGCAACGAGGTACCGGAGCAAACCATGGAGGATGGTCATATACTCGCCAAAAAACTACAAGATATTTGCCATCGTATAGATCCTACTCGCTTATGTACGCAAGGTAACGACCAGATATTTGCTGAGCCAAAGCCGGCAACCGATGACTTCTTGCAGATACTGGATATTGTTGGATACAACTATACAGGTCGCTGGCGCAGTCGTGCAGAGACTCTTTACTATGACGATAAAATAGCAAATCCCAATTGGATACAATTAGGCACAGAGAATCCGGCCGCTGCGGGCATTAGAGGCGATTATCGCATGGATATTCCTGTAAGCCCATGGCAACGCTCATATTTTGCTGTTCCTGTATATGTAGGAAAGCTGTTGCGATATACCATGAGCCATGATTTCGTTGCAGGAGATTTTATGTGGACAGGCATAGATCACCTTGGGGAATCTAACTGGCCTAGCCGTAGTTCAAGCTCCGGCCCTATAGATACATGTGGCTTTGTAAAGGATCACTTTTATTTTTACAAAAGCATATGGAATCGTGAAGAGCCTATGGTTTATGTATTCCCTCATCGTAATTTAGACGAGCTTAAAGGAACTGTACTTCCGGTACTTTGCTATACTAATTGCACATACGTAGAACTCTTTGTAAACGGCAAATCTTACGGTAAAAAAGCAACCAGCTATCCGCTTTATGGTATGACAGAAACTTATAATCATTTTGACAGCCCATCAGTAGCAGCAAATACAGATGACTTGTTTCTAAGCTGGGATATACCTTTTGAAAGCGGAAATATGGAAGCTGTAGGTTATATAAACGATAAGGAAGCTTGCCGCTTTAAGGTGCAGTCGGCCGGTAAGCCTACTAAAATTAAAGCTGCTATTGATGTGGATTCCTTACAAGCAAATGGTAGAGACATCGCTCATATAGAAATTACCTTTGAAGATGAAAATGGTATCCAAAATCCTATTGCCTCTAATCTTGTAAGTATAGAAATAGAAGGCTCTGCGGAACTTATCGGCATAGACAATGGTAATCCAAATTGCCATGGATCCTTTAAAGGTAACACTAAAACTGCATTTAACGGTAAACTCCTTGGGATAATACGAGCCAAAAAAGATAAAGGGGAAATTACTATTAAAGTCAGTTCAGATGCCTTAGAACCTGCAATAATCAAAATAATTAGTGTGTGAGTCAGTTTTATATAGATATGACATTGCTTGGAGGTGTTTAGCTTGAAAATTGTCGTACTGGATGGATACACGGAAAACCCGGGAGATTTAAGCTGGGAAGGTTTTGAAAAATTAGGTAAATTTATTGTATATGATCGTGTACCTCACCAAAAGGATGAAATTATCAACAAAATTGATAACGCAGATGCAGTTATAACCAATAAAGTACCTATTACTCAAGAAATAATAGCGGCTTGCCCATCTATAAAATATATTGGCTTGCTTTCAACGGGCTATAATGTTGTAGACATAGAGGCAGCCAAGGCTAAAGGGATACCGGTAACTAATATCCCGGCATATGGAACGGATACAGTTGCGCAATTTACTATCGGACTGCTTTTAGAAATATGCCTTAATATCGGGCATCACAATGCAGAAGTAGTTGCCGGTCGTTGGGAAAAAAGCATTGATTTTTGCTTTTGGGATTACCCTCAAATAGAATTAGCAGGTAAAACAATGGGGATTATCGGATACGGTAACATTGGTAAAGCGACCGGTCAAATTGCTTCTGCTTTGGGAATGAAGGTTATTGCTAATAATAAATCTGCTAAAGGAAAAAATCTTGTTTCTTTGGATGAATTGTTGGCTCAATCAGATGTAATTTCTCTGCATTGTCCACTGACACCGGAAAACGAAAAACTTATTAACAAAGAAACTATTGCAAAAATGAAGGATGGCGTAATTATCTTAAATACTGCCAGGGGTGCTTTAGTTGATGAAAAAGATCTGGCTGATGCTCTAAATTCAGGCAAAGTATATGCTGCCGGGGTTGATGTAGTTTCTGTTGAGCCAATAAAAAAAGATAATCCTCTGCTAAAAGCTAGAAATTGCTATATTACTCCTCATATAGCTTGGGCAGCTAAAGAAGCAAGAGCTAGGTTAATGAATATTGCAGTAGAAAACCTTAAAGCATTTATAGATGGCAAACCAATAAATGTTGTTAATAAACCTGTCAGCTAACCAAACAAGTCTATTAAAACAAAATGTAAGAAGCTGTATCTCAAGAGTTGAATACAGCTTCTTGCTATAAAGAATAGACCTATCCCCAAGGGGGTTGTCATGGACGCAACTTTACGTAGAAATACAATATATGAGATAATTAACCTAAGTAATGCACCTGTGAGTGCTTCTTCATTGGCTAAAAGGCTAAATGTAAGCCGTCAAGTTATTGTTGGAGATATAGCACTTTTACGCGCACAAGGACGCGAAGTCATTGCGACAGCAAGAGGTTACATTATTCCCGAATTTATGGGATCTAATCAATATATCGGAAAAATTGCTTGCTCTCATAGTCCTGAAAACACCAAAGATGAGTTGTACATAATAGTAAATATAAAGGCTATTGTTCTAAATGTAATAGTTGAGCATGAATTGTATGGAGAGATTACAGGTCAGCTAAACCTCAAAAACAAAGGGGATGTTGATGTTTTTTTGCACAAGGTTAAATTAACCGAGATTAAGTTGTTATCCGAACTTACAATGGGGGTACATCTGCATACAATAGCTTGCCACGACAAGGATCATTTTGAACATGTATGCCAAGCCCTAAACAAGGCAGGTTATTTATATAGAGATTAGCAGCCTATTGACTTGAATAATCTCATACGATAAAATTTACAGGTGTCAAGACATATGTAAATTTTATTTGGGAGTGATTATTTTGCAAGTAACAGCGCGTAAGTCCAATGTATTCCAGCTAACCGCTACAGCCATTTTAATAGCTGTTGGTATACTAATTCCGATGATAGCTCCAAGGGTGGTGATAGGGCCTGCTTCGTACACTTTGGCAAGCCATGTAGCTATTTTTATAGCTATGTTTATTTCCCCAAAAGTTGCTATAGGTGTTACATTAGGTACTACAATAGGGTTCTTTTTTGGAGGATTCCCTTTAGTTATAGTGTTTCGAGCTGCCAGTCATATAATATGGGCATGGCCCGGTGCGCTCTATTTATCAAGAATTGATAAATTCAACATCCCATGGGTCAAACTACGCATATTTTCATTTATAATTGCCATAATCCATGGTGTAGGGGAATTGGTTGCGGTTATCTTCTTTTATTTTGGTACCGGCTTTCCGGAAGGTGTAGGGGTTGCATGGGTTTTAGGATTCATTGGTTTGGGTACGGTTGTGCATAGTATGGTAGATTTAGAGATTGCCAATGTAGTACGACTTGCTCTACAAACACAAAGACCCTATAGAGAGTTAGCAAGCCGGGCTTCACCCTCAAAAACAAGAGGGTAGAAGCCCTTTTTTAGCCAATTACATCATTTTTCTACTTCAACTCTAACAAATTTATTTTTACCTTTAGATACGACCATTCCATCTGTACAGGCTATTTTTGCATGTACATCTTCTATAACCACATTGTCAATTTTGATCCCTTTACCTTGAACCAGCCTTCTTGCCTCCGAATTTGAAGGAGCAAGCCCACAAATTCGTACTAAATCGCATATGCCTATAGTTTTTTCATCATTTAGCGGAACTAACGCTGTTGCCATTTTATCCGGGATTGCTCCTGATGCTACAGTTGCGTAGCGGGACACGGCTTCTTCAATGGCGGCTTCGCCATGATACATACGTATTATTTCTTTTCCAAAAACACGATGTGCTTCTACAACATCTTTTTGGATTATCTCTTTTGCTTCTTCTTCCGAAATATCCGTTGTCAACACAAAATATTCCAGTAATGCAGAATCAGGTACTCTCATAGCTTTTTCATACATTATGGCGGCCGGTTCGTCTATACCAATATAGTTATCCAGGGACTTACTCATTTTTTCTTTGCCATCTAAGCCCACCAGCAAAGGGAAGGTTATAACTTCCTGTGGAGTTTGGCCATAGTCTCGTTGCAATTCTCTTCCAACCAGCAAGTTAAACGTTTGATCTGTACCTCCTACCTCTACATCTGCATGAAGTGCTACAGAGTCATATCCTTGAGCTAATGGATAGAGCAATTCATGTAAGCTTATAGGTTGATTTTCTTTAAATCTCTTAGTAAAATCGTCACGCTCAAGTGTGCGGGCTAGTGTATACTTGCTTGCTAAGCCAATAACATCAGCAAAATTCATTGCGTTAAGCCATTCGGAGTTATAAGCGATAGTTGCTTTGTTGGGATCTAAAACCTTTCCTACCTGTTGAAGATAGGACACGCCATTTTCGCGTGTTTCTTCTAAAGTCAGTTTGGGGCGAGTTTTGCTTTTGCCTGAAGGATCACCAATCATGCCGGTAAAATCTCCAATAAGAAAGATTATCTCGTGCCCCATATCTTGTAGGGCTTTTAACCTGCGCAAAATAACAGTATGCCCAAGATGTAAGTCCGGGCGGCTGGGATCACATCCCAATTTAATTTTAAGCCGCTTGCCACTGTTAAGCCTATCTACTAAACCTTCTTTTGAAAAAATTTGAACAGCACCCCGCAGGGCAAAATCAATTTCTTGTTGTGTATACATAAACATCTCCTTCTTCATTAGGAATGATTATCAAGAATCAAATTGCTATAATTGACGAATACATCTAGTTCATGTCATAATATACCACAATGAAAGAAATTCCGAAAGATATATATAGCAAAAAGACTCAATCGCTGAATAGTATGAGTAAAATTTGCTATGAAAGAGGTCTACTATGGAAGGGTGGCTAAAAAATGTTTAGTATAGGCGCAATAGGTGCAGGTCATATGGGTATGGCAATATTAGAGGCAGTAGTTGCCCATAGCTCAATTGAAGCTTCTGATGTATTAGTGTATGAATTAAATCCTGAACGAAGGCGAGAGGCCAAAGCACATAAGTTTGCTGCTGCCGGAAATGAGTACGAGGTTTTTGTTAATACAAAGCTGTTGCTGTTAGCTGTGCCCCCACAAGCTTGTGAAGAACTACTTATCAAGTTATCCAGGTATGCAACAAAGCAAGAAGATCGTGAACATAGCAAAGAAGATATCCCTGTAATTATTAGTATTATGGCAGGTATTAGCTCCGAATACATCAGAAGTTATTTGGGTCAAGATACGCCTGTTATAACTTTAATGCCAACCATGGGAATGAAGGTTGGCCAAGGAGCAGCAGCTCTTGCCCATACAAATAATGTCCCTGAAGAAGTGCTTAAATCTATAATGCAAATTCTTTCTGCCACGGGCGAAGCTCTGGTAGTTTCAGAACCTTTACTTAAAGAAATTGTTGCTATAGGAGGTTGTATGCCGGGCTATGCATTTTATCTAATAGATGCATTTGCCCAAGCAGTACAGGAACGAGGTGTCGATTATAGAATAGCGGTTAGAATGGCTGCCAGAGGATTTATGGGAGCAGCTATCCAAATATTAGAGGGCGGCGACCCAAATACATTGTTATCGCATGTATGTACCCCGGGTGGATTAACTGCCCAAGGGGTAGATTCCTTTAGGCAAAACCAAGCGGATGTGTTTATAAAAGATTGCATAGTCAGCAGTATACGTAGAGGATACGAATTGTCAAAGTGAAATACAAAATTAACAAACCTCATGCTATCAGTATGCATGAGGTTTAATTCGTTATTTATGAAATATATTTTTTCATATTTTTAAGTGCATTTTTCTCCAACCTGGAGACTTGGGCTTGGCTAATGCCTATTTCATCAGCCACTTCCATTTGTGTCTTTCCTTCAAAAAAACGGAGATTCAAAATCAATTTTTCTCTGTCATTAAGCCTTTTTAAGGCTTCTGTTAATGACAAATTTTCTAGCCAGCGAAGGTCTGTATTTTTATCATCGCTCACTTGATCCATTACAAAAATAGCATCAGCACCATCATGATAAATTGGTTCAAATAAAGAAATAGGATCTTGGATAGCATCTAGTGCAAAAATTATATCTTCCTTTGGTATCTCCATTTCTTTTGCTATTTCTTCAATAGTGGGTTCTTTGGCATTTTTGGTAGTAAGCCGTTCTTTTACTTGCAATGCCTTGTAAGCCGTATCTCGCAGTGATCGACTAACCCTTATAGCATTATTGTCCCGCAAATAGCGGCGTATTTCCCCAATAATCATAGGAACGGCATAGGTGGAAAATTGTACGCCTTGGGTAATATCAAAGTTGTCGATGGCCTTAATTAAACCAATACAGCCTACTTGAAAGATGTCATCGGCATATTCTCCACGATTATTAAAACGCTGGATTATGCTTAATACTAACCGTAAATTGCCAAAAATATATTGCTCCCTGGCATCTTCATCTCCTTCTAAAATTCTGGCAAACAGGGCTTTTTTTTCGTCGCCTTTTAATACCGGAAGTTTTGACGTATTTACACCGCAAATATCTACTTTATTGTGTTGCATGTCTTCCCTCCCACGTCCGCTACCTGTACTTTTGTTCAGGAGCAGGAATAATAGAAGCTTTTCCCGAAGGAGGGAATTTATGCTTGGTAATTTATGTAAACACATTATTTGCCATTATATTTGACTTTTTAAAAAGTTTTTGTTACACTTTTCTTAATAATGCCATGAAGGTATTCCCTACCCATTGTTTGGTGTAGCGCATGAAGCGCGAGCGGGATGTTTTATGGTATTTTTTTGTTGTTTTTTTATTAAATTTTGGAGGATAATAATTATGACTGAAATGACTCATCTAAAAAAAGTTGTTATTACTGCAATGATGATTGCTTCATGTGTGGTATTACCCATGGCCTTTCATGCTATCCCGGGAGCCGGCCCAATGCTTTTACCCATGCATATCCCGGTGTTGCTTGCAGGCTTAATCTGTGGCCCTGTTTTTGGATTTATAGCCGGATTGATAGGGCCGTTTTTATCAAGCATCCTAACGGGAATGCCTCCGGCAGGCTTTATGCCTGTTATGATGATTGAATTAAGTGTATATGGTGCTGTTACGGGCATTGTAATGAAGCTGGTACATACCGGTCGCTCGTCCTTAGACCTATATGCTAGTTTATTAGTTGCCATGTTATTTGGTCGGATTGTAGCCGGAATAGTCCAAGCACTTATTTTCTTTGAAGGCACTTACACTATGGCCATTTGGATAACAAGTCTTTTTATAACATCATTGCCGGGAATCGTAATACAAATAGTATTTGTGCCCGGCTTGGTTATGGCTTTAGAAAAAGAACGGATCATTCCTTTGCGCTATCCTATACAGGCCACTACCCCGGCACCTGCACCGGCTACTACTTAGATATTGCTTAGCTTATGAGTGATATAGAACGCTATATAAAAGAACAATTTGAGTTGCATCCATCCATGGAACCCCGGGATGTAGCTAAATTGTGTTATCAAGCGGCATTTGGAGCTGAGCATCTACTACAAGACGTAGAAAATGCCAAGCGATACTTTTACAAAGAATTTGAATCGCTTGACCCACAAACAGATACAGACGAACCGCTTGTGGAACCTATAGGCTCCGGAGTATGCAGAATAAACCTTGGAGCTTGGAAAAAAAGAAGCTTGCCTCCGGAACAACTTTTTGAGCTTTTTGTTAAATCTGCCGGTAAAATAAAAAAAGACGAGTCTCAATTTTTGTCCTATTTAGAACAAGCTGAGAGATTCGTCAAAAATAACTTAATAGCTAATATTTCATTTACTGTAGAAGATTGGCACAATTTTATTAATGAATACAAAAAGGGTGGTATACGCCCCGTCCATCATAGCAAAACTTACCGAGAGCAAGAAAAGCCGGCCTATAGGGTAGTAGATGATAGTATATTTAAGCTTTCCGGCATAACTGATATATAAGTGCTAAAACGATAAGCAAGATTGTTATGGTGTTTCAACTCTGATTCCCAAACCGGCTTCCGGTTAGAAAGTTGATCCGGGTTAGGGAAAAAAGTATCTGCCGAAGCCTGAGCTTGTACTTTTGTAATATATGCACAAGTACACTGATCCGGCAACTGCTCATATATAGTTTGACCACCTATTACAAAAACATCTTTTAAATCATATTTTTGGAGCATAGCATTCAATTGAGGTAAAGAGCCACAGCCGATTACCCCATGAATGTTATGCTCCTTATTTTGAAAATTTTTACTATCAAATTGCTTAGACAAAACGATATTAACTCGATTGGGCAATGGTTTTTTACCCGGTAAAGCTTTAAACGTATTATTATGCCCCATGATCACAACCTTATTTGTTGTCATGGATTTAAAATAACGCATATCTTCAGGAATTGAAAACAAAAGGCGGTTGCAGCATCCAATGCCCAGGTTTTCATCTACTATTGCAATAGTGTTCATCTTATGCAAATATGGCAACTATGAATACAGCTTCTTAACCTAAGCATCAGCATAACTATCAAAATAGCCCTGTATTAATACTACAGGGGTGCCTTTATCGCCGCTTCCACTCATTAAATCGCAAAGGCTACCCAACAAATCGGTATATCTACGTGGGGTAGTTCCTTCTTTAGATGAGTTTGTACCGGCTTCTTTTTGCTGAATAATTTCTTTAATAGCTTTCTCTTGCTCATCCTTTGATAATCCTTGAAGTTGAGTATCTGCTACCATTTTCATTTTAATCTCATTGGGTTGACCTTTAAGTCCCGGCGTAAAGCCCGGTGATACCACCGGGTCTGCCAATTCCCATATTCCACAAACAGGGTCTTTAAAAGCACCATCTCCATATACCATAACTTCAAGTTTAACGCCTGTACGGGCTTCCAGTTGCTTTTGCACGTCCAGCACAAAAGCATCACAGTCTCGTGGAAATAATTTTAACTTATCACTTGTAGAAAGATTGGAGCCAATTAGTCCATAGTCCGGGTTAAATCCACTGCCTTCTATTGACTGACTTAATATATCTGAAAGCGCGTAGACAGTCTTGGCTCCGGCCTTTTTTAAACGATTTTGGGTAAGAAACCGAGTGTGTATATCTGCCGCTAAAACATGTGGCGTAAGCTGTAAAATATCTCTGGGGTCTGTAGAAAAATACACCTTGGCTCCAACAGATTCATAAAGCTCAATATAATCTGCACCTGTAAAAGGATGCTTAAAATCTCCGGCTATCTCCCTAAATTTACCGGCAGGGATAGGGCCGCTAGGTAGTGTTTTTAGTTTATCCATTATTTCATCTATCTGTTGCACATCCATAATAGGATTACCAACCTCATCAGAAGGATAGGATAATAAAACAAAGACTTCTTTGGCTCCAAGAACAATAGATTTTAATATATTGAGGAAACGGTTACGTGACAAAATAGGAAAGACTACCCCAACTTGTCCATCAGGGTATTTTTGGCGAATGTCAGTAGCCGCTTGGTCTAAGGTAGCATAATTCCCTTGAGATTTAGCTACTATAGCTTCTGTAACAGCAACTATGTCATTGTTATGCAGAGAAAAACCCTCTGCATTTGCAGCATCAACTACATAATCAGCTACTATCTTTGCCAATGGATCACCACTATTGATAATGGGTAATCTGATCCCTCTTGCTTGTGTGCCTATATAACGCATAACAGTCCCCTCTTTTATCTAAAAATAACTAACATAATTTTTGAACAATTCCCTGGTATTTTAGTTCAAATTTATTCAGATATCAAGAAAAACCCGAAACATCGGGTCTCATTGATAAAACTTTATGCATCTGTAGAGTCTGTGGAGTCCGTAGAATCTGAATCTGAACTATAATCTATTTTAGAGACGGATACTTCATATGCAGTTTTTTCCAGCACCTCGCCACTTTCAAACCGTTTTTGATAAGGACGGCTTTGCATCCGACCCCACACCTTAATGTTGGAGCCTACAACCAGCTTACCAGCATAGCGGGCATTACGCCCCCAAGCTATACAGGGTATGTAGTCGGACTTATTGTAAGAACGGTTAACAGCTAAAAGGATATCAGCAATTTCTCTGCCAAAAGGCGTGGTGCGGTATATTGGAGGCTTGCAAATAAACCCATTAAGATATACATCGTTAGGATTTAGTTCTGATTTTTCTAATGGATCTTGCCCACTTTCCAACAACTCAACATCTCTGGCAAAAACGGTTAGTACCAGCCTGTTTCTGCGGTCAGCTTCTACATAGCTGTTATAGGATCTAATTTGCCCTGTAATGTATATCCAAGCACCTATAGATATACTGGATGTGTCTATTATCCTTTCAGATATAGTTACAGGTAAAATATCCGACACAGAACTTAGACGGTATATTTCTACGTCAAACTTATAAAAGCCCTCGCCATAAACCTCATGGCTAAATTCAAAATCCGAATGCACCCTACCGGCCACGCCGATGTGGTTACTTATATTTTCCAAAATGTTCCCCTCTTTTCTGAAGCCCGCTGAGCACCGTGCATGTAGTATGTTTTAACAATCTATTCATCCCAAACCCTGTTTATGACAATGTAAAAATATCGCATACAGCACATGCTGTAACCGCGCCTAATACATTAAGTGGGTTTACTTCAATTGGGCATGAAACCTTAAACTCCTGCGGCTCGTAAAAGCGTTCTCCTAATGTTTTAAAACCTCGTTGAATGCACACTTGCATGGCTCCGTCAGTAACGCTTGATGCTGTTACGCTGGCCTTGCTGTTAAAGCCATAAGTAATTATACCTCTTCCGTTAGGAATTTGCATAATAGGATTGTCTGCATTTACAATAAATAATTGAACTTCCTTTAACAAATTGTTTGCCTGTGCATTATAATCGCAATTGTCCTGTATAATCCATACCTCAGGCAATGATCTTGTAGATTTTGAAGCATTTTCGTCGATACATACAATTGGAACCTCGTTATTTTTTGAAATTTCATACAAATTAGCTAATGATGTTAAACCTTTCCTTTGGCATATTCGCAAAAATAAAGCCGCTGTTTCGTTCGAGTTGCCCCCTATAATACCTACAGATGTCATTACTGTTCCCCCCATCTTAACTAAATAAATTTTATTATCACTGCATATTTTTTTATTGTCTGCCAACTTATTTTTAGACAGTTGGCCTCTTTTTATGTTAGCGAAAATTTGCCACGCATTTTTCATAAGGAACAGTTCTGTGGTAAAATGCCATGGATATATTCCTAACAATTAAGTATAACATTAAAAAAATATGACTGTTACCCTTGGGGAGAGTATGATGAATCTTTTGAATCTGGATGAAAAAATTATAAGGCATTTTACTAAAGACCTAGAAACCAGCGATAAAACCGTATACGATTTGTTTATATGGAAAAAAGTATCAGTTAAGCTTACCAATTATGCCACCGGCGCAGTTATTTTGGATATGGATGAGTTGGAATTTCCCAAACATTATTCCCAAAGTGCCTGCGATATTATAGCCGGAAAATACTTCCGAAAGAAAGGTATACCCGGAAAACGTGGTGCAGAACATTCTATGCGCCAACTGGTACACCGCATGGTTTCTTTTTGGGTTGGTGCTCTTAAAGACGAAAAAATGCTTTCTGAAAATCAAGCACAAATCCTTTATGACGAGTTGGCTTACATGATGTTGATGCAAATGTGGGCACCAAATTCGCCACAATGGTTTAATACAGGACTATTTCATGCTTATGGTATAACAGGCACAAAGCAAGGTCATTACTACTATAATCCGCAAAAGAATGCTGTTGAGGTTTCTGATGATGCCTACACACGCACTCAAGGATCCGCTTGCTTTATTATTAGTGTACGCGATACTTTGATTGGAAACAAGTCCCTCACGGATCAAATGACTACAGAAACACTCCTCTTTAAGTACGGGTCAGGGGTAGGAACCAACTGGTCGCCTATTAGAGCAAAGGATGAATTTTTGTCCGGAGGCGGCAAATCTTCAGGCTTACTTAGCTTTTTAAAAGTTTCTGACCGTAATGCCGGGGCTATTAAATCCGGCGGTACAACCAGGCGAGCCGCTAAAATGAATATTCTAAACTTGGATCATCCTGAGATTTTAGATTTTATCAAATGGAAGTCTGAAGAAGAGGATAAAGTAGCCGCTTTAGGCAAGATGGGCTATTCTACTGCTATAGATGGTGAGGCTTATGATACTGTATCCGGGCAAAATGCTAATAACTCTGTCCGCATAAGCAATTCCTTTATGTATGCTTTAGAATGGCAAAATGACGCAGAATGGCAAACAAGAGGTCGTATCGACTCTTCTGTAGATAATATTATTAAGGCAACAGAAATTTGGGATGCCACGGCCACGGCCGCTTGGCGTTGTGGAGATCCCGGGGTGCAATTTGATGACACCATCAACGCTTGGCATACCTGCCCTTGTGGCGAAGATGGTAAATTAAATGCAACCCACAACCGCATTAACGCCTCTAACCCTTGCTCAGAATATATGTTTTTGGATGATACTGCTTGTAATTTAGCAAGCATTAATATATATAAGTTTTACGATTCAGCTACCAAAAAATTTGACATTGATTCTTATCTTCATGCTGTTAGATGCATCCAACTGGTATTAGAAGCTACCATTCATTGGGGACAGTTCCCAACTATGGATATTGCTCGTAAATCTTACTTATTCCGCACAACAGGGCTTGGGCTTACCAATTTGGGAATGCTTTTTATGGCTATGGGTCTGCCTTATGATTCAGATGAGGCAAGGCAAGTGGGAGCAGCTTTGTGTTCACTTATGACAGGGCATTCTTACTATACATCGGCTTTGATGGCTCAAAAAATAGGTGCGTTTTCTTGTTATGATGTCAATAAAGCACATATGAACAAAGTGATACGCAATCATGCCAGGGCAGCTTCTTACAGCTCTTCTGATGTTCGTATGGAGGACATGCCTTACAGCCCCGGTATGATAGATCATAATATATTAAAGTCGTTGGGATTAGAAGATTTATCTAAAACGATAAACAAGGTATGGCAAGAAACAATAGAGGTTGGCGAGCAATTTGGATATCGCAATGCACAAGTAAGCGTACTTGCGCCTACAGGAACCATTGCCTTTGCTATGGACTGTGCTACAACCTCCAGCGAGCCATTCTTTAGCCATGTGGTGTACAAAAAGCTGATTGGGGGTCAATATATGACCCTTGTAAATCCGGCTATTCCGGAAGCTCTTAATACATTGGGATACCCCCAAGAAGAAATTGATGCAATTATAGAATATGTAATGCGTAAAGACGAAGATGACACTATAAAAGATGGAAAAATAGAAGGTGCGCCACATCTTAAAGCGGAACATTTGCCGGTATTTGATACTGCCAACAGATGTGGTACAGGCAAGCGATTTATTTCGCCGGAAGGCCATGTAAAAATGATGGCGGCACTTACTCCACATATAACAGGTGCTATCAGTAAGACGGTCAATCTCCCTAAAGAATCTACCATTGAGCAGGTTAAAGAAATATATCGCATGTCTTGGCAAATGGGAGTAAAAGCCATAGCCTTATATCGAGATGGTTGCAAGGTAAGCCAGGTATTAAGTTCGACCAAGGATGCAGCGCAAGAGCGTCCTATTACGGAATATACCTACCAAGAGCTGATAGACTACATCAATACTAAGAAAACAGTGTACAAGCCTAAGCGAGTTAAGCCTACGGGTATAAGATCCGCCAATGTTCATAAAGCGGCTATTAACGGCCTTACGTTATACATTACTGCCAGTTACTACGATGATGGGCGGCTGGCAGAGATATTTGCCACAACAGGACGTCAAGGATCATTGGTTAAAGGGCTTTTAGAAAGCCTGTCTATAACCATCTCTAAGATGCTACAGTATGGTATAGCTCCTAAAGATATTGCTATGATGTACCGTGGCCAAAAGTATGAGCCTAACGGTTTTGTATCAGAGCATCCATATATTAAGCAAGTAGACTCTATATCCGATTTGATCAGCAAAATAATAGATATAGAGATGGGTGATTATACGTACTGCCAAGTAAAACCTGATGATTTAGAAATTGATGAATCCAAATTTGCTGATGTTGACTACTCTGTACTTATTAGGGAATATAATGCAGCAGATTATCTCTATGGGGAAATTTGCCCGGATTGTAAGAGTAACAAACTAGTCAAAAACGGAACTTGTAAAGTATGTACCGAATGCGGAAGCACAACGGGGTGTAGTTGATTAATCAATTCTGTAAAATCGGTTTTTTTCTCGTCTACAAAAGGCAACTGCTATCGTGTCTCTTCCTTATTCGAATAGTACACAAAAAAAGAACCCTTTGAATTGGCAATCAATTCAAAGGGTTCTTTTTTGAAAGACTTCAATAGAATGAGGTTAACGGACAGCTCTAATGGACTAACCTAATATTTAAATCTAAGAAGTGAACTCATTATGCAATTGTTTTTCCAGTTCAATAATTTCTTCACGCCATATTTGCCGCTTAGACTTAATTATTTTTCTTGGATTTTCGTCGGTGGCTACTTCACCATAAACTTGTAAAATTTCTTTTTCCTCCGGTGTTAGTATCTCTATTTCGGATAATGCACTTCTAAAAGCTGTTAAGCCTTGGTTGTCCATAGTTTGCAGAATTGCACCCAATATATTTTCCAAATGTGCAATGGCATGACTATCACTTTGTCTTAATGCAATCATACGGGCATTTATCTCTGCCTCTATTTCATGATTGTCATTGTGTTCCAATTCCGCAGCAACAATTCCGGTTGCCGGGGTTTCTGTCTTATTTGACATAGGTCATTCTCCTTATTTTTTGGTTAGTGAAAGCATTAAGCAACACGGAAGCAAATGGGAACACGTGTGGCGGTGGCTCCCGCAGTATTTGTCAAACTAAGAGACATAGCAGCAACCCCATTTAAGGAAACGACTGCGACACTGGTAGAAGAGCCTCCTCTGGGAGTAACTAGCCACCAATACGAGCGAGTGTCTGTGCCTGCTATAACTTTTACACGTTTCATATTTTGGGCAAATATCGGATATTGAACATATCCTCCCGATCCAAACCCCGGCTCCGGAACCACATTACTACCCCATTGCCTACAGCCATATACTTCAACTTCCGATGGAAGCCAAAGTTCGTCCATTACGCGCCAGTTCCACTGGTTATCATCCGGTAATAAAATGCCTGTAGAGTGGCGTCGCCCCATTAAAGTTTCTTTGGGAGTAATAACATTGCGAACTTCTATTGGGATTTGGCTTAAAATGCCGCCACTTCTGTAGTCTACGGTTGTTGTAGGTGGGCTTGCTCCTGTTCCGTTTGGTACGCTTGTTTGTAGGCTGTTTATAAAAGCATTGGCGTTTGAGGCAAGAAAAGGTGTTGTCATGGAATCAAGACCATTGTTGTAATTAGCGAGATTCCAAGGTATCGGATCAGGCCATAATTCACGGCTGATGAAATCAATTTGGGGTGGTAGTATTGATGCTGCTCTCCCATACCTTTCATAGGTATTTATCCCTGCTACTTCCATGTTGTAGGTATTTCCGGCTACTTCAAGCGGAATAAAATCCCCCGGCAAAATACCTGTAAAATTATTGGATCGTATTCTATTTTGAATCCACGCCCATGGATCACCATTGAATGGTGCATCAGATATTTCTTCTTGGAATTTTATGGTCAAGTCTACGCCCCGGTAAATGCGGCTTAATACTTGCAACGCAGTATTTGTGGCATCTGATAACGCTGCTGAACTCTCTTGTAAATCAGTATCCAGGTCATGGATTTTACTTTCAGTATCAGCATGAAGTTGCTCAATATTATCTTGCACCACATCCAAATCATGAGAAGTGAAATTGCGAGCGATTGGAGTATTTTGAGGCCAATTTAAAGGTACATCTCCATCTGCAAAGGCTCTGGTTACGTTAATAAGTGTATTGTTTGCTATATTTTTGCTTTCGTATCTTATCGTTTCACGATTTCCACCATGTTGCAGCACTGCGATATTTTCTCCCGGTGGAAATATTGCGTCGCTTGCGTCCTCTACATGTATGGTTGTTACAGTTGAGCCAAGCTGTACACTCAATCCGGTTGGTGGGGAATATGGTATGCCCCTGTACATCTTTTGCAATTGTCTCATTGATGAATCAACTCCACTCTGTTTATTGGGTACGTTTGTACCCCTCCGCTACTGTCATAAATAGTAATAACTTCATAAGGTGCTGATGTTTCTTTTGCTGTATCGAATATTATTTGAAGTGCTTTAATATCCGTTACTTCCATCTTGCCATCAATTATTATTTTTGTTGGTTTTGTCATAGTACTAACTCCCTTTCTGCCATTAAAAATCCTTGTACAAAAACTGTGATCAAAACGTAAGCAGGCACATTTGGTCTTATTTCTATTCGATGAAGGAAATTTGTGTTAATCTCACCATTTTGGGCTACCATCCATTGTTGAATTTCATCTCTGAATGTACGTCCTTGCACTACGCGCCTATCTGCATTGTTTATTCTTATAGTAAATGATGTCGGATTGCCTACAGGCGTTATGCCCGCTTCAAGCAAATGTGTATGCGGCATATGATGTTGGTGGTTGGTTAAAGTATGGTGGTGGTTGCCGGTGTCAACGTTTTCATAGCGCAATGTTGCACTGCTAGGTGTCAAGCTAGGTAATCTGCGGCCTGTTAAACTCGGCAAGCTTCGATTTGCTAAATTGGGTAAACTTCGATCCGAAAGACTAGGCAATCTGCGGCCTGAAAGACTTGGTGCACTACCAGCATTCCATGTTCCTAAGCTACCAGGATTCCAACTTATTAAATCTCTTGGAATATATAAGGTATGTCGGATTTCCAAGGAATTCATGCGTTCTAGTAAAAATTTATCATTACCAAACCAAGAACCTTCTTGATTTGACATTATGCCACCATGAGTATATTGGCGTGTAATTTCACCACCCAAACTTAGCGATTCTGGCAATGTCAAACTTGGTAAGCCCTGACCTGAAAGACTGGGCACACTTCCAGCGTTCCACGTTCCCAAACTTCCAGGATTCCATGTTCCCAGAGTCCCAGCACTCCATGTTCCTAAGCTCCCAGGATTCCATATTCCTAAACTTCCCTGATCAAATATTGACGGAGTAAATGTTAACCTAACATGATGAGATCCTGTATTATGCTCTCTTGTCATTAATCCGGTGCTATTTATGTTAGGCTGTTCAGTTGCTCTATTGGCCACATTAATTTCAAACGGCCTAACCTCAACATTAAGCGTCACAAAATTAACAACTCGCATACTACCGGGAATAAAAAGAGGCATATACGCAGCTCTAGTTTGTGTCGCATTTTCAGCGTGGTGATTTTGCCAAAACTGCGTAACTCCTTGAGCATACGTTGCCTCTATTCGTTGCCGATTTCTCAATTGCAAAACTTCATTAGCGATATCTCTTGTCTTATTGGCCAGGGTCAAGGTGCATTTGGGAATTTCTTTATGCTCCCACCTTATGCCTGTTATAAAAGTTTTCTTGAATCCCACTATTTCAGCAAGCTTACCTATAGCCGGAGTGCTAAAAGGATCACCATCCAATTGAGAAAGTTCAACTTCGTATTCCTCAAATGGCTCTTGAGCCTCATTTAAAATAGACTGCCCTATTTCCATCAAGCTTCTAGGGTTTTGTATTCGTCTATCCACAAAAGTACGCTCAATAGCATTGGGATAAAGTCTAAATATCTCCGGCGGCGACTGCAAAAAATCAACACCATTATTTACGCTTGATATCGTTAGCCGATTTACGCCTTCGCCATAGCCATAAGGGTATAATCGCGTACAAACGGTTGTTTGGTCTTGCCTTTTAGTTGCTTTAATTCGATTTTTCCCTTGCTCAATATACAGATCGGGTACAGCATTAGGATGTAGCTCTTTGAGATTTAAGACAAAAGGAAAGCTGCTTGTATCGAATGTCCACATAAAAGGTGCTAAAAAGTGATGTGGAACATCTAAAACAGCAGCTAACAAACTTTCGTCTGTCCATCCATATTCAAAGTTAAAGCGAAAATCACATTCTCCTAAAACCCAATTTCTTATTGGCTGACGGGATAATATTTGACGTATGACGGCATCTGTGCGCCCGACTGTACCTGCACCACCCAAAATTACATCGCCTATCATCAAAGTATCTACCAGCGTAGCCAGCACATGCTCTCCACGATATTCCCAATCTCCTTCCTCGTTTATTGTTTTGCCATTGTACATTATCCTGTACAATTCTCCGCCGGGATTACGAATGTAATTAAATGCTCGGCAGTATTGGTTTTTATGATCATTGTAGGGCAGGGAAAAACTAATATGGCTAATTGTGTTTATTTTTTCTTCTTCTACAATGTTGTAGGCATTTTCCAAATCTGCCAAAGGTTCCATTCGACTATTCAAGATAATTAACTTGTTATAGCCATCTATCATTGTAAATCACATCCCCTTCAAGTCTGGGGTTGCCTTGATGCCCCACATGTAATCGCTGTGTATTGCGATCAAAGTGTATCCAATCGCCAATAAAACGACTTCTTAAATTGATTGTTTGCCCTCTATGATTCAAAAATACAGTGAAATTATTAGAGTCTACCCTCAATTCACTGCCCGGAGGCATTTCTCCACTGATGAAGAATGTTTGATAGCGGCGCAATGCGATACGCAAAAAGTTATTGATAATCTCGTATAAATCCGATTCTTCCCACATTATTTTGCCAACGTGGACATTGCCTTCTAATATCTCTTTTATTTCAAATTCAGTGTAGAAGATTTTTCCTGCATGAGAATTATTTTCAATAACTTCTTTAATATTTGGCAATTGGTACATTATCTTGCCGCTATGCATTTGTCCTGTAACACGCTCTTGCATATTTGACTCGTTAAAGGCGTAAACTAATAATTCAAGAGGTTCGTGCGTGATTCTTTCATAAAGCTGAACTGAATTAGGCAAAATTGCTGAAGGATTTGCTCTAACATCTAGCTGTTCCCTAATTCTTGAAATCACGCTTATAATCTTTGTTTGTCCAATTAAGCCGCCCATGTGCTCATGTATAATTGACTCTGCATCAAGATAGCGATACATGTCGTTAGAAGAATTAAAGCTCATGGTATTGAAACCACCAACATTAAAGCTTGAACCTATAATCCCAAAATTGAAAGTAGAGCCTTTGATTTCAGCTTGAAGGATTTCTGTAAGAGCAGATTCAGCATCCACAAATTTAGTGAGTATAACACCTTCTATACGCTCACTAATTATGCTTGTCGCATTAAGTTCAACATAATAATCATCTGTACCAATGTTAAATTCGCCTAAGTTAAATCTAATCATGGCTAATTATAATGCTTCTTTCTGCGAAGCGTCCTATATAGCCCCTATGAATTTCTTCAGGATTTGGACTTGAATCAAAGGCGGCTATTGCAGCACCTGTTGCTGCCTGCATAAAACCTCTGTACCTCCACATGCCCCAGCGATCTAATGGTGTTGGGAAAGTAACTGTATTTGTGTTTGTTATAGTCATAACTCCATTAACTACATGTGGGGCAGTAAATGTTATAGCAGGACGTGAGTAATTTTCTCCACTAAGTTCACCTCCCCCTGATTCAGGATTTCCATCAAACATAGCAGCATGTGTTGTAAAACCGGTCAATGATTGACCTCGAAGAAGATTTAAATATGCCGTACGGAATTGACGTGAAAAATTGCCACGGCTCCAATAAATTATGTCTCCGGCTAAAATACCGGGCTGTTGATTTGGTCTGATTTCAAGCGGAACGGTTAGCTCGCCCCTAAGCAACATGTTACCCTGTGGGTCGCCCGGTTGTTGTCTATCAAATATACCTATATATCTGACACTTCCCGGTGATTGTGAGGACATTGGCCATGTAATATCTTGTGTATTACTGATGGATAAATGCCCATTAAAGTCCGCTGGAGGTGTAAATGATATTGGTTGTCGTTGATAGCCTTCATACACGACTTCAGCACCCGCTTGGCCTGTATTTGTTGGGTCAGTTAGGAAAAGACCGCAAAACAATTGACCATAACCATTGGTAGATTGATTTTGAAAAGCGTTTAACACTTGCCTTGAAAAAAAATGAGTTGAAAAATACATAAAAATTTCTCCTTTTTATAACAGACTTAACGCTGTTACAGTTATATTTCTCACCGGCACGTTGTTGTTGTTTCTTAAAATTATCAACGTGGGGGTGGATGCAGTGCCATGATAATTAATATCTGTGTACCCGGTAGCTATCCTAGAGATAGTCTGATCGCTGTATGCAAACGGATCACAGAAAAATGATAAATTAAATGTTCCTGTTGGGGTTTGATTGTTATTAAACCCACGGTAATAATAGGCATTTAGTTCTGAACTGTCGTACAAGCTTGCCATATAATGCTTGTACGGCTCAATATCTAAAACCAGCGGGCCTTTACGACTTAGCCAAAGTGTTATTTCTCTAATATCATGTCGGACTTTGGGATCTTTCCAAAAACAATTTAAATTTAAAATTCGATTGTCGTACATGTTATTTTCAAAGTCGTAAGTGCCATGTCGGAAATCTATCTTCTTGCGCCCTTGCCTTTTTGGAGGGCTAAAAAAATCTTGCTCGGTTGCATATATGCCATAATCTTTGCTGGACACTCCATTGTATCTAAATGTAAATGCACTCATATCAACCACCTTCTATATTTCTGCAAATCCTGCACCTCTTAACGTGTCATGTAATCTTTGGGCCTGTTTTCTATTTATCATATCAATGTCTATTTCATCCTCTACAGTCCATTCTTGGTTAAAAATTATTTGGATTGGTCCGGTATCTTTTGCAGATGATACTTTGCCAATGCTGCCAACATTACGTTCAAGGCTACTTAAAGCTGTAAATGCCGGATTTATGGTAGCATTGTCCAAATCTCCAAAAGTGTCCTCTATAGTCTTTTTGATTGTGCCATCCATAGATTTTACACCTGTGACAAAACCTTCACCTACGCCTATTCCAATCCCGGCAAATAGCCTTGATGGAGAGTTCATATCAAACATGTTTTTAGCTGTACGCTCTGCGGCATGGCACATTTCTTTTATTGCAGCTACAACTTCTTGGATGCCTTGACGTATTCCCCGGGCTGTGCTGCTTGCAATGTTTTGTCCTGCCGGGACAAATTGCTGAGTACCAAGGCGTCTTACTTCGTCTGCAAGTCCTTGAATTTCTTGAGCAGTTTCCTGACGTAGTGGTTGTAATTCTGCTACAGCCATTCGGCGGGCTATTTCATGTTGTTCACGCCACAAATTTACATATTTTGTTAGTTCAACATCACTCATTCTGTTTAATGCTGCAATTTCTGTTGCTGCACTTGGCCCCATTTCTCGAAGTTGTTGAAGTAACCCTTCGTCAATAGCCCTTCTGGAAAGAGTATCGATGTTTCTTTCCCAATCACGCATTTGGTTAACTTGAGCATCTAAATTGCCCATAAGCTGTGTGTGTTGTACCTCTTCCCGCTCCCGCAGCTCTGCAAATAAGCCAAAAGTACCGGCTATCGAAGAAGCTCTTCTGTCGATCGCGTCTTGGTATCGTTGCTCGGCCTGCTCCATGCGTTCCATAAGGCGTTCTTGTTCTTGGAAAATGCCACGTTGGAAATTGTAGTACTCTTGTAATTGCTGCTTGTTTTCGTCATACATTCGTTGATTGGCTTCGCTAAAT
>WQVX01000010.1 GCA_009785615.1 Defluviitaleaceae bacterium
TAGACACAAGTTAAGCTTGCCAATGCACAAGGCTAGTTTACTACAAGTTTACCTGTTTTTCAATAGACATATGATAGACATTTTATTGTCTGCCTTAAAAATGTCTATGGTAAATTTGTTGTACTGCTGTGCCTTGTGGGTAAGTTTAATTTCTGTGTGTGGATGATAGCGACGTGGATACGGTCGTTGCCATCCACACTTTTTTGTTCTTCCTACTAAATAATCTTTTCGTCTTGAGCCTGCTGAGTAATGAGTGGAAGCAGTAAAGTATTTATAGTTTTTAAGCACGGTATACAGCAATACGGTAATATAGCACACAGCATCAAATGAAACGGTTGTGTGATCCCCCAAAACGCATAGCCTTTCATAAGAAGCAAAAACCTTTCTCAAAAAATGCAAGAACAAGAAAAATGCAAGAAAAATTTCCTTCTCCGCTTGGATGCTTGCCCAAACATACGAGTGGAGCTTAGGCACTAAAACTAACATTAATATCAAACAGCAGGCTCAAGGCTGAAAGGGTTCAACCGGTTACTAAATAATAGAAAAGATGATATTAATATGAAATTGCCCGGGACGTTAGAAAAAACAGATAAAGCCCTTGGATTGTTTTGTGCCTTAGTTATAATATTCCAGGGTTTATTTTTATTTTTCTTGTTATTAGAGACATTTAATGGTGATCTTAGACTTGCTGTGCCGGAAGTTATGTTTTTGATTTTAAATATATTTTTTTTCATTTTTGGCCTGTCAGCTTTATTTCAAAAAGGACCTTTTGTCAGGCTATATTATTACAATCCTTTTCACAAAAATTTTACTTTGCATCCGGATTATGATTTTAAAGTTTATACTCTTGTGCTATTTTTGCTTGCATTCTCTACCCTGTTAATCTTATCTGAACATATTTTCGATCGCCTTCAAACAGGACGTATCGGGAATTGGCTTTATTGGATCACTTACATAGGATTTGCGATTTTTTTAATCAAATCTCGTTTAAATATTAAATAGAATGCAAAGCAGGTTCAATGGCTGAAAGCTTAAAACACCTGCATTTTTGGCGTAGCAGAAGCGTTCATCATACTCGCTTTTTTACATCACAAAACAAAGAATAAACGAATATACAAACAGCAAATAACATAAAAATGTTCATTTGGTATTAAGCGTAATTTTTTTGCAGATGGGGCATAGTACTATATTTCGGACAAAAATTAAAAAAAATCAGTAATAAATAATAATAAATCGCAATATTCCCTATAGCAATACCCTTTTTCCTGTGGTATACTGCGGAAGAAGTATTGGCAACCGTTCATACTAATATAACTAACCAAGGAGGCATCAGCCTAATGAGTTCGACTGTTAGTAGTACTGTAGAACAATTAGAAAAAAATAAGGTTAAGCTGACCATACAGATTAGTCCTGAAGATTTCAAGAAAGGTCTACAATATGCGTACAACCGCAACAAAAATAGTATTAGCATACAAGGTTTCAGAAAAGGCAAAGCACCGCGTAAGGTTATAGAACAATACTATGGTAATGAGATTTTTCACGAAGATGCAATTAATCATGTATTGCCGGATGCTTACGAAGCTGCTGTTGAAGAGCATAATATAGAGCCTGTTTACCGTCCGAAAATAGAGGTTCAATCTATGAGCGAGCAAGACGGCGCAGTTTTTGTGGCAGAGGTTTATGTTAAACCGGAAGTTTTGGTAGATGAATACTACGGCCTTACTTATCCAATAATGGAAACAGAGCCAACAGAAGAAGATATTGATAATCGTTTAAAATCTGAACAAGAAAAAAATGCCCGTACTGTAAGCGTTGATCGTTTGTCAGAAATGGGGGATATCCTCAGCATTAACTTTACAGGCTATGTAGATGACGAACCCTTTGAGGGCGGCCATGCTGAAGATTATGAAATAACCTTGGGTTCCAAAACTTTTATTGATACCTTTGAAGATCAGCTTGTTGGTCATGCAGTAGGGGATGACGTGGATGTTAACGTAACTTTCCCGGAGGCATATGGTAAAGAAGAGTTATCCGGTAAGCCTGCCTTATTTAAGGTAGAAATACTGGAAATTATGGCAAAAGAATTGCCGGAGGTAAATGACGAATTTGCCCAAGATGTATCAGAATTTGAAACTTTACAGGAGTTTAAGGACGATATCAAGAATAAAATCCGTGAAGAAAAAGAGCAACATGCACTATCTTCAAAACGTGGAAGCATCCTTCAGCAATTAGTAGAAAAAGCTGAAATGGATATCCCGGAAGATATGTATACCGCCAGAATTGAAGAAATGGTGGAAGAAATGCGCTATAGCCTTATGCAACGTGGTCTCCGTTTAGAACAGTACTTAGGTTTTTCAGGAATGACCTTAGAAGGCTTGAAAAAGAATTACGAGCAGCCTGCTAAAGAAGATGTAGAGGCTCGCCTCGTATTAGAAGCTGTTTCCAAAAAAGAACAGTTAGAGACTAACGACGAAGAATTTAAGGAACATCTTGAAAAAATTCTTCCCGCATCTCAGTCTATAGATAATATTATTGAAAATATGAGCGAAAGCCGCAAAAAAGAAGTAACTCAAGATATATTAAACCAAAAAGCTTTAGACTTTGTATTAGATAAAGCTGTTGCCATGGAAGCTATATAGAAGCGACACAGGAGGAATAATATGCCATTAGTGCCATATGTAATAGAACAAACCAACCGTGGGGAACGATCCTACGATATATACTCTCGCTTGCTTAAAGACAGAATCATCTTTATGGGTGATGAAGTTAATGATGTTACTGCTAATCTGATAGTGGCTCAGTTACTGTTTTTAGATGCAGAAGATCCGGACAAGGATATTAACTTATATATTAACAGCCCCGGTGGAAGTATTTCGGCCGGGTTAGCTGTTATTGATACCATGAACCATGTAAAAAGTGATGTTTCTACTATTTGTGTGGGCTTGGCAGCAAGTATGGGTGCTCATATGCTTGCTAACGGTGCAAAAGGTAAAAGATTTGCATTGCCCAATGCAGAAGTTATGATCCATCAGCCCTCCGGAGGATTTAGAGGGCAGGCTACAGATATACAAATTCATGCAGAGCATATTTTAAAAACAAAAAAGAAAATGAATGAGATGCTTGCAGCAAATACCGGCAAGCCTGTAGATGTGGTTGCCTTAGATCAAGAACGTGATAATTATATGTCTGCCTACGAAGCCCTTGAATATGGTATTATTGACAAGGTAATTTCTCGTAAACAGGAGTTAAAGTGAAAATAACAACATTTAGCTGGGAGGCGGCATTAAATGCCATCTAAAATGGAAAAGATATTAAGATGTTCATTTTGTGGTAAATATCAAGATCAGGTTCGTAAAATTATTGCAGGTGCTAATGTTTATATATGTGATGAATGTGTAGATTTGTGTGTAGACATTCTTGAAGATGATCCTGATATCTTGGATCATCTTCAAGAAAATGATTTTAAATTGCCAAAACCTAAAGAAATCCATACTTTTTTGGATGAATATGTAATAGGCCAAGACAGAGCTAAGGTAGCATTGTCTGTAGCTGTATACAATCATTATAAACGTATCGCCTCTGTTGAAGCCGAAGAAGATATTGAAATTCAAAAAAGTAATATTTTATTGGTTGGCCCTACAGGTACAGGCAAGACACTTTTGGCACAAACATTGGCTCGTTATTTACAAGTACCTTTTGCTATTGGAGATGCTACCAGTCTTACAGAGGCCGGTTATGTTGGCGAAGATGTAGAGAACATTCTTCTAAAACTGATTCAAGCAGCAGACTATGATATAGAACGGGCTGAACGTGGTATTATATATGTAGATGAAATTGACAAAATAGCACGCAAGTCTGATAATCCATCCATTACCAGAGATGTAAGCGGCGAAGGAGTTCAGCAGGCTTTGCTTAAAATTTTGGAAGGCACTGTTGCTTCTGTACCACCACAAGGTGGGCGTAAACACCCGCATCAAGATTTTATTCAAATAGACACGTCTAATATTCTGTTTATCTGCGGTGGAGCCTTCAATGGTATTGAGCAGGTAGTAGAGCGTAGGCTTAACAAAAAAGTAATCGGTTTTGGCGCAGATGTTAAAACAAAAAAAGAGAAGTTAACCAACGATCTTATGGCAGAGCTTCAAACACAAGATTTGCATAAATTTGGGTTAATACCTGAAATTATAGGTCGTTTGCCGGTACTGGTAACTTTGTCCAACTTGAATGAAGATGCTTTAATGGCTATCTTGACCCAACCTAAAAACGCACTTATAAAGCAGTATGAATACTTGCTGGAGTTAGATCACGTCCATCTGGAATTTAAAGAGGAAGCACTTAGGGCAGTAGCCCAACTTGCTATAGAGCGTGAAACAGGTGCAAGGGGCTTACGAGCCATAGTTGAGGGCATAATGACTCAAATTATGTATGATGTTCCATCAGATAATACAGTAGAAAGATGTATTATTACCCGCGATGCTGTAGAAAATAAAAATCCGCCGGAGTTTGTTTTTAACGAAAACAGACAACCTATAGTAAAAAAAGCAAAACGACGCAGAACTCGTAACCGGGCACCTGCGGGTTGAGTAGTAGTATAAAAAAATTTAAAAATGCATCCTGCTAAAATTTATATGCAGATGCATTACAAGGGGACGTAATGGTTTCGACGGGGATTTAGAAAATAGGAATAGCCATCCGTAGACGGTGACTGCGTTAACAAAACCGAACCTTAAAAAAGAAACGACAATAATAATTTAGCTTTCGCGGCTTAATGCCGTCGTCGGCTCTGGTTCACTCGTAGGCTAGAAACCCGGCGTCGATTATACGAGGCACTTTTTCGATAGCCCGCTTAGCTTCGGAAAAAGATTTTAAGCTACCAAAGCTACAAGCGTGTTGGTTTGCACGTAGCTAAGGGAATGTCTAATAACCAACTATGATGGTAGAAGTTTTTATCGAAGGATCTTCGGACGCGAGTTCGACTCTCGCCGTCTCCATAAACGGAATCCACGACACAAAGATTGTGGAAGAAAGCCTGTATATTCAGGCTTTTTTGTTGTCTTGAATTTTCTTGGACGAGAGTTTTAGGGTGGTTTTTGAGCGAAATTTTTTTGGAATGGGAAACGATATGGAAAACGGTTGTGGATTCTGAAAATGGTGGTTTCGTGTTATTTTTCATGGCAAATTTGGGTAAAAAATCAACGTGGTTTCTGAATGTGGTGATTGGCGTGTTCTGAGCAAACTCCACCATGTTCAGTAACCACGGATTAGAGCAAAATATAGACCGCAAGCGTTCTTCGGGACATAGAAAAAACCAGCAGACGGATATTGACCTCAAATGCGTGTATATGTGCTATTTACAGCTTGCCTTGTATGGTATTCCAGCAACAGTTGTGCATGGGAACAGCTTGACACTTGAAGAATGGTCGCGTTGGCATACCCCCTGTCTATGTTCTTGACGGCTGGGGCTGGAAAATGCGCCGCACCATTACGCAATCTGAAAAGGCAGTTGAGGATATGCAGGCTATTCCCGAGGTGTATACGGCTGATGATACACAGGCCATTGAAGAAAATCAAGCAGTTGTTGAAGCGTATGAATCCAATGAGGCACAGACAATCGAAGAAATTCCAACCAGTGAGGAAATTCAGCCCAACGTGAGACTTCCTACGCATAAGGAAGCTGTTGAAACCTTTGAGCAGTTGGATTTATTCTCAATATTAAATGACGAAGGGAAGTGAGAACATGATTTGGTTCTTAGCTGGCTTTGCAGTATGTATCGGTACGTTAGTGGTCTTGGAAAATTCCATGAGGAAAAGGAGCGAGGAGTAATTGATTACGTTTTTGACAGTGGCGGCGGTTGTGTCTGCCAAGTTTGCCATTGATGCATTTACGAGCGGAAGCCTGTTAGGGGATACTCTCTATGTAGCAAGTAGGAACTGCAAAGTTACTCGGTATAGGGTAAAAAAGTAAAGCGGGACAACATCAATATCCGGCGGCATTCAGGGGGGATTTCCTCTTGCCGCCGGATTGTTGCACATATTTTTTTTGGTTTTAGAATAATGTTGACTTGACATTCAAGTCAACATCTGCTATACTGTTTTCATGGAGGGTTGCATCATGAACGATTTTGGGCTGGAGATAAAGACGTTGAGGAAGGCGCGGCGCATTACGCAACGTGATTTGGCGGAAAAGGCAGGGGTGTATTTTACTTATATAAGCAAAATGGAAAATGGTCAGTTGAAAAATTTCCCTTCCGTAGATACAATAATCAAAATTGCAGATATATTGAATACTGATGCGGATAATCTTATCCTTCTTGCAAAAAAAGTGCCGGAGACTTTTCGAGAAACTATTGTTGATGATGAATTGGCAGTTGCGTTGTTAAGGAAAATGCCGTCAATGACACCGGAAAAAAAGGAAAAATTGAGGGATTTGATTAGTGATGACTAAGAAATATATTTCATATGGCGAAATGAATAGGATTACGGAATCTGTTTTAGCGGGGGCAAATATTCCTACTGTTTGGCAAGGTTTCGTAAACAAAGTGGATATTGATGCCTTGATTGAGTTTGACTATGACCTTGAAATCGCATGGAAGGATATAGATTACCTTGCTCCCGGCGAGACGGTATTCGCCGCTATCACTCCAAAGCATAAGCGAATCTACATGAATGAAACTAAAAAGACCCTGTTTATGGAAAAAATGGGGACAATGAATTTTTCAAAAGCACATGAATTGGGTCATTGGATTTTGCATATAACGGAACAAAATGCCTATGAACAGCTTACATTTGAAGAACATGAGACGTTTTTTTGCCGTAGTGCTTTAAAAAAACCGCTCCAAGAAATACAGGCTGATATGTTTGCGGCGTGTTTGTTGATGCCGAAAGACATTATAGCTGGCGTTATAAATGAGCTAAAACAACGTGGTCAAGTTACTTTTCCCGATTTGTACAGATTGTCAGGGGAATTTGAGGTTAGCATATCGGCTCTTACAATCCGAGTGCAGGAGCTCAAACTGCTTTGTATTGCAGATAAAATGATTTACCACAGTGAAGCTGAGGCTATGGGGCAGTTATCGTTATTATAAAATATTTTTTTATTTATTATGTTGAGTTGAATGTCAACACAATGCGGGGTGGAATATTTGAGGAAGAATCAGTAAAGCAAAGCGTCAAGACAGGATTTTAAACTGTTGCGTAATGATTTCAAGACGGCAGGCAGGTGGAATATGCCTATTATCAAAAAGAGCGAGGTCAATGTTACCGACTTACAACTTGTTGGGTCTGACAAAATCCGTATTAATGATAAAAGCATTAACATCATGAAGGCGGTGCATTTCTTTGTGGAGGATAACAAGATGGAGTGGTATTACAATAACCCAGAAAAATTTCTCCCTCGTTTAGCGCAGTATACACACATACTCACGCCAGATTATAGCCTGTACACCGATATGCCAATGGCTATACAAGCGTATAATACATTTAAGAACAGATGGTGCGGAGCTTATTGGCAAGAATATGGCTTATCAATAATTCCGACTGTAAGCTGGAGTACGGATGAAAGTTTTGAATTTTGTTTTGATGGGCTTGAAGATGGAACAGTAGTAGCAATATCAACATTGGGTGGCTTGAAAGAGAAAAATAACTTTTTAAGAGGATATTTTGAAATGACAAAGAGAATTAATCCAAAACAGGTACTATGCTTCGGAAAAGCGTTCCCGGAAATGGGTGACGAGGTTATTGTTGTGCCTTATTTGGAAACAACGGGGAGGGTAAGCTAATGGGTGGTCGTGGTAAAAGTTCGGGGTTAGGTGTGCGACAATTAACCCTTGATGATGGACAAAGACAGCATATGATTTCTGAAATTGTTAAAGACGCATCGCAACAAAGAACAATTATGGAAAATAGAGGTTTTGGACAGGCCGGACGTTCTTCGTCTCCGAGCTTGTTCAAGAAGTGTGCTTGCTGTGGAGAGTATACCCTTGCAGCAGGTACAGAATATGAGATATGTCATATTTGTGGATGGATTGATGACCCGTATCAAAATAGACATCCAAAAAGTGAGCAAGGTAAAAACTCTATATCACTTGTTGAAGCGCGAAAATTTCATCAAGAATCAATATCTGTCAAGTCAGCGATAAGTGCAAATTAAACTGAATCCCGAAATTGGGTTCGATTTTAATTTGTTTTCCCCTTGTAAATGTCGCTAAAATGGGGTATAATCTTACCAGCGTAATAAAATCGTTCGGGGACGTAATGGTTTCGACGGGGGTTTTGAAAATAGGGATAGCCATCCACAGCGGTAACTGTGAAAAACTGCCAACCTTAAAAAAGAAACGACAATAATAATTACGCATTTGCGGCTTAATTAAAGCCGTGGTCGGCTCGGGGAGTCCTGCATACCCGAATCCCGGCCTCGATATGTGGGGAACTTTTCCGCCCGTAGCTTTGAAGCGGTAAAAGATTAAAAAGCTACCGAAGCCTTTCGCGTGTCGGTTCGCGTAAGGAATAGGGAACACGTTGGGTAACGCCCGACACCAAATAAACCAACTATGATGGTAGAAGTCTTTATCTATGAGCTTTCGGACTCGGGTTCAACTCCCGACGTCTCCATCCAATTCTTGCCATTTTAGAGGATGGACAAAAAAATATGGATTTTGGTCAGTGGAAGAAGGGAAGTGATTTTGTGCCTAAACCTCTTGAAGTCGGATATACTGATGATATACCCCAAATATTTGCTAGAGGTGTAGTCATGGAAAAACCAACCTATAAACCGCTTGACTTGGGAAAAATTAAGGACAAGAAAAGTGTTTTGATTTCTACAGAAGAAGCGTTGAAAGACGTTACCCCTATTGAATGGGATGCAGATGTTTTGAATGGAAATAAGCAAGTGATACTCGTTGAGAAAAAATAACTGCTTGCAGGAGTAACTTATGTGTACCATTGGGGATATAATATTGATTAAATCATATCAACATAAGGGGCGTGCTTTGTCGAAGCACTCCTTTGTTGTGTTGAGCGTTGAGTCCGGCAAGATAGAAGGGCTTGACTATGATTTTGTCTGTAATGTCCTTTCTTCCTTTAAGAACGAGCAACAAAGAGCCAAAAAGTTAGGTTTTCTGGGCAATTTTGAAATAACCCATGTAGATAGTTCCATCGTACAAGGCAACACAAGAGACGGCTATGCGAAAGCCGAACAATTATACTATTTCAATCGAGACAAAACAGATTATACCATTATCGGGAAACTCCATGAAGATGTGTTTAATCGTCTCGTTGAATTTATAGAAAACTTGGATGTGCCGTTGGAACACATCACGGATAATTTGTAATATAGTCGTGGATTTAGAATGTGGTGGTTGTACTTTTTTTGACCAACACCACCACAAACAGTAACCACGTACAAAAATAATGTCGTGGATACCGATATAGGCGTTCCGTCTCCATAAACGAAATCCACGACGCAAATGTTGTGTCGTGGATTTAGGCAGGGCTGGTTTGTCTCCGCAATCGAAATTCTCGATATAAAATTTAAATTACGGATATTGATTTGGAAAGTTTTCCAAGCCTAGACAATAAAATTTTGTATTTGCATTTTTATCATTCGATTTTCATTATTCATGTTAAATTTGAGGGGGTGTATCAGTTGAATTTTCCAACTCAAAGTCACAGTCAAAAAATGGGACGCGCTGGTGAGTCTCGTTGGGCTGACTTTGTGGTAAATTCGTTAGGTTGCATCTATCACAAGATAGATGGCTCTGACGATTTTGGATTGGATGGTCACATAGAACTTGTTGATGATGGTTTAGTTACAGGAAAACTCGTAGCCATGCAAGTGAAACATGGTGACTCTTATTTTTCTCATAAAACTTCATTAGGTTATAAGTATATTGCAAAGGATAAATACTTGAATTACTACCTGAATGCCCCATCTGCCGTATTCATCGTGATTATGAGTGGGGATTTTTCCGAGATGCTATGGGTGAAATTTGACATACAGAATATATTTCCATATGGAAAAAATTCGTGGTGGATAGAGATTCCGAATACAAATAACTTACTATCAAATTTTAAACAGCATTTGTTTTCTGTTGCAGGACGTGCTTTCGATTATTCCGAAACAATTAACTATTTTAAAACTTTGAATTTGAGTCTCAACAAGGCAGACAATCTTACTATTGGTATCAGCAAAAAAGAAGTAGATACCTTAGATTTTACAGGGGTTCTATCAACGTTTTCGCACATTTCTAAAAATGTAGCATTTAGAAATAAGTTCAGGTCGTCTTGTTCAGTTTGTTTTCCGCAGTACACTGATGACCCAAGAGAACTCTATCAAATTCCCGAGGTTGTTTGTTGGATTAGGCAAACCATAGAATTAGACATTCCATGGTTTTACTTTTTAAGTATGGATAGTCATTCTGGTATAAAAATAATACTCCTTTCCTGTGTAATTGTTGAATCACAAAAAAAAATAGACAACTCCATGCACGTACAAATAGACAATGAATCGTTATCGGAATTTTTAATTACTGCTTTTCTCAACCTCAATACATTTACAGAAAAATATGGGGTAAATTTAGAAATAAATAAAGAGCTGTCAAAGAAAATTGCGAAATTTTTAGTTTATGGATTGAGTTAAATATTTGCGGTATTGAGTAGCCACAGCCCATAGTGACAATCCTTTTGTGAAAGAAATTGCACGGGCGTGGAAATCGATTTTGCCCGTGGTTACTGAACACGGTGGTTGCAACTTTTTCTATCGACACCACCACAAACAATAACCACGTACAAAATTTAAGTCGTGGATACCGATATAGGCATTCCGTCTCCATAAAAGGCTTCCTCGACGGAAAGGTTGAAGGGGCGTGTTTATTGGGTTTCCGGCAATTCAAAAATAGCCCTGTGATTATATGAAAATTTTTGCAGGGCTATCTTTGAAAGACTATATTGATATCAATGAAAATCATCAATGCACACTTAACGAATACCGCAAATACAGGGTTTGCTTGAGTGTAGGAAACATTGATTTTACAGGTTTCTCTGAAAATCAATGCAAGTTCCGACTATCACCTACGAAATTGCAGGAGAGTAAGATGAGCAAAATTTGGAACGGTATATGTTGCTATCACCTTCGGCAAACAGAGCAAAGTCGTGGACATGTGAGCATTGTGAAAATTGGGAGCAAAAAGACATTGTATTTTGTCTAAAATGTTTTTGTGGGCGCACCCGGAGAATTATGAACATATTGCAGGTGAACAGCAACGGGTTATTGTTGTTATGTTTACCGGGGATGAAATTGAGGATTATAATCGTCTAATCGAAATGGCAGGTAAAGAAAATGCACAGCAAGCAATTAAGGATATTATTCATGATAGCTTGACATAGTTTCTTGCGTTTTTGTGAGATATAGCGAAATACAATTGGTGACGCATCTGTAACTTGGAGGGAAATTGATGAAAGAAATGTATAATTCAAGACCAATAATTAGCAATATCGCAAAGAATGAACTTGTCAAATCACTGAGTCATCATGGTATATCTTGTAAATTTAGTTTTTCTGAAAATGAATTAGCGGATTTTATTGATGATTTATTGACTAATAAGAAAATCAACAAAAGTACTATAGACAAAATTTACTATGAATTGATTTACTTTGGACAACATAAGTGTTGTTATTTAAGTGAGTTTGAAGAATTTAACGACGAATCATTACAATATGGAAAGGCCGTGTTGGAAAAAAATTTCGGCATAACAAAACCATTTGTTGATTTTATGTTGGCACTTTCAAGAGGGGAAAAGATTGTTGCACTCGAATATTGCTATGACGAAAAATCTTTAGATGCTATAAAATTTGTTTTCAGAAAAGAAATTAAAACTACTATTGAAAACGAAATTAAGGTCAGATATGCGTTTATACCTATCATAATTCAAATCCCACAAAAAAGAGTTATAGTTATGGTAAACCCTAAAAGAGATGGAGCAAAAGAAAAGGAACATGTATTTTCTCATATCGCAAAGGAATATCTTGATAGAATAAAATCTATTTTCAATTTGAAATGGGTAGAAATACGAAATAAGTATGCCCAGTATAATCATTGTATTACTTTGAATTTCACAAACGAAATATGTCATTTAGCAATGGGTAGACCAAATGAATTAGTTGAGGAGAATCTGAAGGAGACTATAGAGTTGTCCTCAAAGACCATTGAAAATTTTCTTGAAACTTATAAGGACATTACTTGCTTGAGTGAGAAGCGTCAACAATCAAGTCTATTAAATATTTACGAAAGCATACAGTCTGTCATTGAAAATGCTGTAATTTCAAACTATATCGTAGAAAATGGTAAAGGGATAAGTGTAAACTCTAAAATTGGATATATGTCCTACATAAAGTTTCATGACAGAACAAACAGTCTTATGAGAATGCGCGGCGAATACTATAAACCAATTACAGATTCGGAAACATTTCTTTCTTTGCGTAATGACTTGAAAAAGTACCGTGAAATATCGGCAATAAGGATAAAGTGGTTGGTAGAGGGTATGAAATTTGATGTTAAATATGAACTTGAAAATATGACCACTTTAGTGCTTCGCTTTTATCATGAATTTTGTGAGGGTGATTACAACAATGCTATCCAAGAATATGAAAAATTTGGACAAGACGCTGTTGCAGAAGTTTGTACAATGGATAAAGTGGAAGCCTGAAGAAGAATTGATTGCACTAACGCCAATAACATTTGCAAATGACGCAAAAATAGCCATTGAAGCGTCAAATAAGTTTTTTAAGGAACTCTGTGAGATTAGTCTTGCGAAACCTAAGCCAAGAATGAAATGTAACAATTGTGGTGATATAATCACATTTGACGGTAAAGATAGTGATATTTATATTTGTGAAATATGTGATGACGAAATAAGTATGGATTATCAAGATTTAGATAATGTCGTTTATTCTGTGGATAAGAAGGACTTTAAGAACGCTAGTTTTTCTACACAGACTGAAATATTAAAAACTTTCAGATCAGAAAAAAACAGTACTGATAAAACAGAATGCTTGACCATGCCGGAGAATACAGATGTGATTGAGGTGAACCATGTGAAAATTGCAATAATAACCGCCTTGGAAAAAGAGCTGAATCCTTTACTTAGTTTAATTATTGATGGTGAATCAAGGGGAAATGGTGTATATACATATCACGAGGGGTTTCTTTTTAATGGTGATAATAGGATTTCTGTAGTTGCAGCACATTGTCATAGCATGGGAATGGTTGCCACGACTGGATTAACAATGGATATTATTCATAAATATAAACCAGAATATCTCGCTATGATTGGCATGGCAGCGTCTTTAAAAGCGCGAAGTCATCATGGATACGGTGATATTTTAATACCTTCAAGCATACTGGACTATGGAAGCGGGAAGATTGTCGAAGATAACGGAAGCGGTAAAAGTTTTCTTTTTGAACCCTATATGTTGGATTTAGATGCGGGTTTGATGAATAAACTCACAAATTTTAAACGCACTCAAGATGTTCACAGGGATATAAAAGATTTATTTGGTAAAGTCGCAACTACTCCTAATACAGAGTTAAAATTGGATATAGGAGTAATGGCTTCAGGTAGTGCAGTTGTTGCAAGTAAAGGTTTTTCTGATGAAATGATAACACCGCAACATAGAAAAATAATAGGAATCGACATGGAAGTATACGGCATGTTTCATGCCTGCAGGTACAATGATACAGAATGTAAGCCAAAGTGCTTTGCAATGAAATCGGTGGTAGATTATGCTGATAATGAAAAATCTGATAAATTTCATGATTATGCCTGTTTTGTTAGCGCGAATGCTATTCAGCGATTTGCTTTAAACTATTTATGTGAATGACTTGCTTTATACTATATGAAGTGGTACAGTGGGTAAAATTGTGGATTCTGAATATGGTGGTTAAGCCTTTTTAGTCCAACACCACCATAAACAGTAACCACGAACAAAAGTGGTGTCGTGGATTCAGACAAGGGCACCCCGTCTCCATAAAAGGCTTCCTCGACGGAAAGGTTGAGGGGGCATGTTTATTGGGTTTCCGGCAATTTAAAAATAGCCCTGCATTACGAAAAAATTTTGCAAGGCTATTTTTGGAAGTACGAATGCTGGGTTTATCAGAAATTTTGTATCGTGAGTGAACTGGTGGTATCTAAGAAAAGTGTGTGAACGGTATCTGTAAGATGACCTTTCATTAGTTATAGAATGAAAAAGGAATGAATAAAGTGACAGCATTAAAAAAACAAGCATTTGAACTGCTCCAAGATGTTCCGGAAGATAAAATGAATTATGTTATACTAATATTAAAAGGGTTGAATGGACTATTAAATAACCAACCCAATTTCAATACGGGGTCGATTACTGAATTAAACACGTCTGACGATGCACTTAAAGCGTGGGAAGGTTTTAGACAATATAAAGGAATCATTCCTTGCACGATAGATGAAAAAGCAGAATTATCGAAAGCTAGGGATGAAAAGTATGCGCGTTCTAATTGATACTAACGTAATAATGGATTTTATCGTGGAACGAGGGTCTTTTACAAGTGACGCAGAAAAAGTTATTGGTTTGTGTATAGAAAAACGAATCCCTTGCTGTATTACTGCTCATACTGTACCTAACTTGTTTTATATTCTCCGAAAACACCTATCTATTGAAGAGAGACGAGATGTTCTATTGAAAATTTGTAAAATGTTCACAGTAGTTGGCATTGATTCAAATAAATTAGAATCCGCACTGCAAGATTCTAATTTTGAAGATTTTGAGGATTGCTTACAGGTTCAATGTGCCAAGGATTTTCCGGCAGATTTTATTGTCACAAGAAATGTGAAAGATTTTGCTAATTCGTCTGTATCAGTTTTGGAACCTGTGAAACTGATAGCAAAATTATCAGAACTATAGTGCTAAAATACAAGCTTTACGCCGTGGTTACTGACAATGGCGATTACAACTATGTACTCCTACACCACCTATATCGATATCCACGAATAAAAATAGAGTCGTGGATACCGATATAGGCACCCCATCTCCATAAAAGGTTTCCTCTACAGAAAGGTTGAGGGGGGGTGTGTTTGCTGGGGTTCCGGCAATTCAAAAATATCCCTGCATTACGAAAAAATTTTGTAGGGATATTTTTAGAAGAAGGAATGCTGGATTTATCAGGAAAATTATGTTGGAGGTTAGTAGTATCAGCCGAACCGAATAGTAATCGCGATTTTTTTGAATTTGTTAGAGTAGGAGTATTGAGATGCTTTCAATGATAGATACTGCTTTCAAAATGTATTCAGATACTTCTGATAAAAAAGATCCGGATACCTATAGCCGCACTCTATGCGACTACCATCTTTTGCTGTGGAGTAAACCGTTACCAAACGGTGTGATGTTTAAACTTACCATGAAGCAGAAGGCACCCTATTATCTGTATCACAGTTCGGATTTAGGTGATTTTCGTTTAGCAAGCGACAACATCATCCACACATATTCGAGGTGGAAAAGGAAGTCAATGGTTGAAATTATAAATCAAATTCCAAAGAATGATATTGATATTTTCTTTGATCTTGCAAGTACAATAGGCGGTTATGTAATTTTTCCTGCGAACCGGATTGATCGCAAACCAACAATCAACGGAATAAGAGGAATTGATTCGCAGATATATGATCGGTTTGATTTGACCCTTGAATGTATCCGACGTTGGTATAATGGCAAAGAAAGTCCTTTATCTACACACTTAGACAGGTATAGCAGTTTTTTTCTATTGTTCAAAGATTTCCGAGGTTATTTGGAATATTTTCTGCTTGATGATCTTGTTGATACTGATTCAGGCAATGTGCGTTTTTGGCTACCGTTTTCGGATTTTGGTAAAACATCTCCACTACCTGCCAACGTAGACGAATACAAAATTTATATGAAAAATGTATTAAAATTCACAAAGTCTCGCAATTTGAGAATTACTGAATGGGCGAAGTTAAATTTTGACCAACGGATTAATTGATATTATACTGGTTACATATCAACTTTTTAATAAGTAAATAAAGAGGTGAGTTTATGAAATTTGACCTTACTGTAGCAGTTGTCAAAGAAGGTGACCGGTATGTGGCAAGTTGTTTGGAAAAAATAATTACCTTCTCTATTGAATCATAAATTTTAGAAAGGTTGAACAAAATGAAATGCACCGTTAAACTGGTGTGGGACGATGAAGCCCAAGTATGGATTGCAGATTCCAATGATGTTCCCGGTCTTTTTTGGAATCAGAATCTTTTGACGAACTTATTGAAAAAGTAAGAATTGCTGCCCCGGAGTTGCTGCATCTTAATTGCAAATATGAAGAGCCTGTTTATCTTATTTTTGAAGCTGTTCGCATTGCGTCCGGTTTTGCTCTGGTTTTGTAATGAAAGACTATAAGAGTTGGCACTAAATATATAATTATTTTGAAGGATTACAAAAGTGAGGGGTGCTTATGGGGAAATGGAATATATCTGCGATTGTAATTTTTATCCTTGCAGTTATAATCTTGCTACTAATAGGTGGAATTATTAATCTATCCGGTGGAAGTTTTGAACTTCCTCGCTTTCTTGGTACAAATATTTTCTTTGTTATTGCGACTTCTTTAACTGTTAGCCTTGTTTTCTTTGTTTTCAGCAAAATGATGTTTTCTCAAAATGGTTCAACCTCTGAAAATGGAATAATTAAGTCTAGGGGATTTCGTAATGTCGAGCGTTTAATACAGAAATCCAGCAGAAGTGGAAAGGTTAAGTTAATACAAGCATGTGCTTACAATACGAATACTTATTGCAATTCTATTAAGCTTGCTTTGCGTAACAATGAAATCAAAGTGGAAAAAATGGAAATTTTAGTGTATAAAGGAGAAAAGTATGATAGAAGTGTTTTAGTAGCTAATATCAATCAATGGTATCAACTGAAAAAAGAGGGTGCGATTGAAAATTTTTCTTTTGAATTTTATGATTTTGAGCCATCAATTTATTGTTCATTGTATTGCGAAAAATTTCTTCATTGGGGAATCTTCAAGAGAAAAAAAGCTGAAATAAGTCCATTTGATGTAAGTACAGACTACGCTGTTTTTGGATATGATGAAGTTGAAGATAGTTTAATATCTGAAATGCAAGAATTTTTTAATGATATTTGGGTAAACCACTCGTCTGAAGATGTTTCTTTTATCGAAGGATGTTTAAGTAAAGAAGATAGGCATTTGATATAGTGAATTGCATATAATACTTTCACATGGCTTATAATTTTGGAGGTATAAAAAATGCACTACTCAATATTAATTCAATATGATGTTACTGACAAAATATATGTAGCTTCTGTGCCGGAATTAAAAGGTTGTATGGCTCATGGTCATACAAGGGAAGAAGCCATGAGAGAGATACAGGAAGCCGGACAGTTACAGTTAGACGTAATGCAGGGCAAAGAAATGTTAGCTCCCGCACCCATGATATTAAATAGCAAATAAAGTCTGTAACTATAATAATGGTTGCGGACTTTTATGTTTTGAAAGGATTTTCACATGCCAAAATTTTTAGACAAAATAAAAAACAAAAATATTGATCGGCAAAGGTTTATTAAAATCGCCGCCTCTATTTCCGCAATAACTACATCAGAAACAGAAAACACTTTAAAAAATGTGGAAGAAGATACTCATTCAGATATTGATTTAAATACTGAAAACGGAAAATGGATTCCTGCCGACTGCTGGCATAATTGCGGCGGCCGTTGCGCACTTTCTGCATATGTAGTTGACGGTATTCCCCTTCGAGTGAAAACAGATGATACAAGAATTGACACGCCGGATAATCCGCAGCAACGGGCTTGTGTTAGAGGACGGTCACAAAAGTATCATGTTTTGAATTCTGACCGCTTAAAATATCCCATGAAGCGTAAAAACTGGTCGCCAAAAGGCGGTGGAAACAAAGAATTGCGTGGTTGTGACGAATGGGAGCGTATTTCTTGGGATGAGGCTATTTCTTATATAGTGGACGAATTAAACCATGCAAAAACAAACTATGGCAACGCTTCAATAATAGGTGCCGGAAGCGCGTTTTTAAATTCGGATGAATGGGGAGGCTTTACAACGATTAGTGATACTTCATCTTGGGGAAGTTTTGCTTATGTTGGTGCTATGGTAGGTATCCCGGGTAATGGTTTTGGCGGCTCCAATTGCCGGATGGATTTACGCAGAAGCGAAACCATAATATTGATTGGCTGTAATCCGGCCTGGAGTGCCCTTGGCAATCCAACTTACAATTTTTATCAAGCAAAACAGGCAGGGGCAAGCTTTATATATGTAGGGCCAACCTTCAATTATAGTGCAGACACATTTGGGGCAAGATGGATCAGGGTTCGCCCGGCACAGGATATTACTTTACTGCTTGCAGTGGCCTATACCATGATTATTGAAGATGATCCTGTTAACAATCCGATTATTGATTGGGATTTTTTGAACCGTTGCACATACGGATTTGATGCGGAACACATGCCCCCGGATGCTGAATTAGGCGAAAACTTCAAAGATTATATACTGGGCAAATACGACGGACAGCCAAAAACTCCTGAATGGGCAACAGAAATATGTGGTACACCTATAGAAGATATTCACTTTTTGGCAAGAGAGTTACGCAAAAGCAAGAAAGTTGCTTTATTATGGGGATGTGCTCCGGCGCGTAGTAATGATGTTGAGGATTTTCCGCAAATAGTTATAACTTTAGGAGCAATGGGCGGACACCTTGGTAAACCAGGACATGCAACCGGAGGAGCTGTTCATAATGGAAGCGGAAATGGAGGGTCAAGCACTGTTCGCCTTGCCGGTGGTGGTGACATAGGGGTTCCCGGAAGGCCGTCTATATGGTTGCCGGAGCTAAACGCCGCCCGGGAATGCATTGCAGCTCCCGAAGTTTGGGATGCAATTATCACGGGTAGATATAAGCGTGCAGATACTTTTAGACATCTTGGAATAGAATCTATCGAAGAACGAGATATTGACATACGTGTTATCTGGCATGGGGGTAATCATAATCTCCTTAATAATGTAGTTGGTGCGGCTAAAGGGATTGAAGCTCACAGGAAAGTTGATTTTGTTATGACTCGAGCACTTTTTTTTAACGCTTGTGCTCAATATTCTGATATTGTGTTGCCCCTTACCTCCGCGTGGGAACGTCCGGGAGCCATACGTACCGGCAATCGTGATGCAGTGTTCTATCCTCAACAGATCATGGAGCGCGTTTATGAATGCAAAAGTGACTATGAAATTGATGAAATGATTGCTCATGCTCTTGGAATGAAAACAGCGTCAGAGCTTTATCCCATGAATGAAGGAATGCAACTGTTTAACGCCGTAGCAAGATGCACCGTCAGAAACGATACAAACACAGGAACCGAACCTCTCGTTACCATTACTGCAAGTGATATTCAAGAGTGGCGCAATAAATATGATAAACATTGTGATATAAAAATAAGCCCACAAAAGGGGCGAATCACTCTCGAAGAATTTTCAAAAGCAGGAGTTTTTCAATTGGAACGTCACGAAAATGATAATTTCTATCATATTCATTACCAAGAGTTTCGCGAAGATCCTAAAGCTAACCCCTTAACAACAGCAACGGGAAAGATTGAAATTTACTCACAAACTAAAGCAGATGTGCTTAATGCTATGGGACGCAGTGTAATAAAGCCTTATCCCACATATAGGCCGGCTTTGCACGGCTATGAAGATTCTTTTTCAGATTGGAAAAATAGAGTAAAAGGCTTATATCCTTATCAAATGACCACGCCGCACTATCAAAAAAGGGCGCATACAGTTTTTGATAATGTACTGGCAATGCAAAAGGCATTCGCTTCTCCGTGCTATTTAAATCCACAGGATGCCGCAGAAAAAGGAATTGCAGACGGCGATATTGTATTAATTTACAACGAATATGCTAAAACTCTGCGTCCTGCGTGTTTATCAGAACGGCTTATGCCCGGAACCATCGAAATTTCTCATGGAGGCTGGACGGCAGTTGATCCAAATACAGGCATTGATCATGGAGGGTCAGCTAATTATATTTCTGCTCCGATTGCTACAGGCATGGGGATTTCAGGGTACAACACCCAGCTTGTTAATTTTAAAAAGCTGGATTCATAGCTTCTTAAAGAATGTAATTTTCAACATAGAGAGCGGGTAAATAAATGGCTTTAGGATTTTACTTTGATTCCGGTATGTGCATTGGATGTCAAACTTGCCTTATGGCTTGCAAAGATTTACATTTGGGCACGGCACACAGAAAAGTGCGAGCTTTTGAAGTTGGTACCTATCCAAATGCAGACGGTTTTAGATACACCTATTCATGCTATCATTGCAAAAATGCAACATGTATAGAATCCTGCTCGGTAGGGGCTATATCTCGTGCAGACGATGGTACCGTGCAGCTTGATTCAGATATTTGCATTGGCTGTAAGCGTTGTATGGCCAACTGCCCATTAGAAGCAATTCATCCGGCAGTTAGTTCAAATAACAAGCAAGCAATGGGAAAATGCAATAGTTGTAAGCCTCTGAGGGAAGCGGGCAAAAATCCGGCTTGCGTGGATGCTTGCCTTATGCGTTGCCTGGATTTTGGTGACATGGACAATCTTATTGAAAAATATGGACTTGGACTTGTATCAGAAATATCAGAAATACCTGCACTATCTACATCAACTTCTGCAAGTGCTAACCGGCCCAATATATTGGTTAAAATCAAATCATGTGCATTAAGATCAGATTTTAGAGAGGTGGAAATATAGATTGTATGATAATGAAATTGCCATAATATTAGCGGGGCGCAGTTACATTTATAAAATACTAAAGCAAGTTTTTGGGCATGAACCAAATTTGCAGCTATTGAAAACCATAACAGGAAAATTTACAGAAGAAGTAATGGAAATATTCCTGAAAGAGGATCAGTTAATATCCTACAATGAACTATTTGCCCAAATAAAACAGGCAATTATAGATAATGAAGATTTACTCGAACGTATAAAGAGCGAGTATGTATATCTGATGCTGGGACCGAACAAATTACCTGCCCCTCCTTGGGAATCAGTATATATAAATAAGGAGCGGGTAATTTTTCAACAATCCACACTAAAGGTACGTCAAGCATACTTAGAATATCAACTTTTGCCGGCAGAATATCCGCACGTAGCAGATGATCATATTGCAATTGAGCTGGATTTTATGTTTCGATTAGGGCAATTATGTCAAGAAAGCTTTGAAAAAGAGGATATGCAGCGTCTTAAAAAACTGTTATCTGATCAAAAAAATTTCTTGGGAAATCACTTGCTTGTTTGGATTAATGATTTTTCAATCGAAATAAAAGAATCGCAAACACATTATTTTTACCCCCAAATGGCATCATTAACAGCAGACATATTACATTCAGATCACGATGTTATTAAAGAATTATTATCTTTGATTAACGTATGAAGCTAAGCGCGGTAATCTTGGCAGGGGGCAAAAGTCAACGTATGGAGGGGCACAACAAATCCTTTTTGGTATACGAAAATCAAACATTTATCAATAGGATATTAGATCAATTAAAAATTCTTGACCGGACTTTGATTGACGAGATATTGATTTCTGTAGGGACATCAAAACAAGAATATGAACATCTGACATATACACTAGTAGAAGATGAAATGAAAAATTGCGGACCGTTAGGAGGCATATATGCCGGTTTAAAATACTGCCAAAATGAGCATTTATTTGTATGTGCAACTGATATGCCAAAGCTTCAAAGCGAATTAATTGAATTCATGGCTGAGTTTGTAAGCTCAGATTATGATTGTTTCGTTTTTAAATCGGTTATTAATTTTCAGGAGAGGGTTCAACCGCTATGTGCCATTTATAAAAAATCGCTGGTGCCTTTAATTGAAAAATTGATTGGCGAGGGTAAATATAGTCTGCATGAGCTATGTGCCGGTGCAAGGACAAAGTATATTCCTATGAAATATAGTCGCTTTGATGAATCGGTTTTAGTTAACATAAACTTTCCTTCTGATTTTAGTGAACTCACTCGTAAAAAACCAATCATTTTTGCTGTAAGCGGCGTAAAAAACAGTGGCAAAACAACTCTGATCACAAAATTAATAGCCTCTTTAAAAATTGAAGGATATCGCATAGGTGTTATCAAACATGACGGACACGAATTTGAAATTGATATACATAACACTGACACGTATCTCTTTAGGCAAGCCGGAAGCGATACCACTTTAATTTATTCGCAAACTAAATTAGCATTAATTAAAACTTTTGCCAATGAAGATAGCAATTTAAATTTACAACAGTTGATTAATTATTTCGACAACTGCGACATTGTAATTGTTGAAGGGCTAAAACATTCAAATTTACCCAAGATAGAGGTTGTTTTGGAAAATCCAATATGTAATGAAGAATATGTTATGGTAATTGCCACGGATAGCAGCTTTATCCATGAGCATATACCAACATTTAGCCGTGAAGATATTCCTCAGATTATTGCTATTCTCAAAAAATATTTATGGTGAGATGACATTTTCAAATATTACAAAATTGTAATATTTGAATCGTACCTAATATTTTTTCCTATGATTTTTTCATGGTATAATAGCAGTGGAATTTTTCTGCTTAATTAGTGAACTACCTTACGAAAATTAAAAAGTTAGGATGTGTGATATATGATTGGAAAAACTGCAACAGCTACCACTACAGTAAAAGACACAAACACTGCTAAAGCTGTGGGCAGCGGTAATCTTGATGTTTTCAGCACCCCCATGATGATAGCTCTTATGGAAGAAGCAGCGTGCAATGTCTTAGCAAATAGCTTAGAACCGGGGCAATCTTCTGTAGGTACTCAAATTAGCATAGATCATACTGCTGCAAGTCCTTTAAATTCAAATATTACTGCTACTGCAACAATCACAGGCATAGAAGGCCGAAAAGTGACCTTTGACATATCTGCTAAAGATGACAAAAGCGAAATCGGTAAAGGCACACACACGCGCTTTATTGTAGATGCCGAGCGATTTATGGCAAAGTTAAAATAATGCTGATAACTTGTAATAACCTGCAAAAATCCTTTGGAACGGAAGAAATTTTGCACAGTGTTTCTTTCATTCTGGAAGATAAAGAAAAAGCTGCAATCGTAGGTGTAAATGGCGCAGGTAAGACATCAGTATTTCGATTGTTAACAAAAGAGTGGGTACCTGACGGAGGCGAAATCATTTTTGCCACAGGTATAAAAATTGGACACTTGCCACAGATAACAACTATAACCAGCCCCTTAACTTTATACGAGGAGCTGGACACAGTATTTGAACCCCTTCGAGTGCTTGAAGCAACTATACGTAAATTGGAATCAGACATGGCTAACCAAAAAGGAGATGTGCTTGAGGCTACAATGAGCAAGTACAGCCGCCTTATGTCAGAGTTTGAAGAAAAACGAGGTTATGAAGCTACAAGCCGCCTAAAAGGGGTTCTTAAAGGGCTGGGATTTACAGAAAGTCAGTGGCAACAACCAATTATGTCACTGTCCGGTGGGCAGCAAACCCGTGCAGCTTTAGGTAAGCTGTTGCTTTCTGCCCCGGATGTACTACTTTTAGATGAGCCGACTAACCACTTGGACATCAGTAGTATTGCTTGGCTGGAAGAATATCTTCGCGAATATAAAAATGGTGTTCTTTTAATTTCTCATGACAGATACTTTCTGGATCGGGTAACTACAAAGACCATCGAGATTGAAAATAAAAAAGCTACAGTGTACAACGGTAGTTATAGTTTTTATGCCAAGCACAAAGCTATCAACCGCGAAACTGCCTTGCGTCATTATCTTAATCAACAAAAAGATATAAAACGCCAAGAAAAAATTATCCAAGCCTACCGCGCCCGCTTAACTGAAAAGAACTATATCCGTGCAAAAAGCCGTGAAAAGTTGCTGGATAAAATGGAAAAAGTAGATAAGCCGGAATCCTTGCCGGAACAAATGCGTTTAATGCTTACCCCTAAAATTGAAACAGGGTACGATGTTTTGGACGTAAGCAATCTCTCTATGGCATTTGGTGAAAAATTGCTGTTTAAGAATGCAAGCTTTTCACTAAAAAAAGGTGATAAAGCCGCTCTGATAGGGCCTAACGGTATCGGTAAATCGACTCTGTTTAAAATTATAATGGGGCAATATGCCCCCCCAACCGGTGACATTAGGGAAGGGGTTCATTTGCGGATAGGCTACTATGACCAAGCAGGTCAAAACCTGTCAGAAGAAAAGAATGTATTCCAGGAATTAGCAGATACTTACCCTCGCCTAACTCAAACTGAAATACGCAATGTGCTTGCTGCCTTTTTATTCACCGGAGATGATGTTTTTAAACTAATATCTCAATTAAGTGGAGGCGAGCGCGGAAGGGTGTCTTTAGCTAAAATTATGCTTGGTGGTGCAAATGTACTTGTGTTGGATGAACCTACCAACCATTTAGATATCTTTTCAAAAGAAATTTTGGAAAAGGCATTAAGTGACTTTCCGGGCACAGTATTGTTTATTTCTCATGACAGATATTTTATTAACAGCACTGCTACCAAAATATTAGACCTATCCATTGATGGTATAGTAGAGTATCTAGGGAATTATGACTACTACTTAGATAAAAAAGCTCAGGTTGCTGCTCCCTCCCCCTCTTCTGTTATTGCAACCTCTGCTACTGATACTTCAAATAAAAATGACTGGCAAGCAAAAAAACAGGCGGAATCTGCTGCCCGTAAACTAGAAAATAAAAAGAAGCGGCTGGAACAGTCTATTCAAGAATTAGAAAATAAAATTGCTGCTTGCGATGCACAATTAGCGTTAGACGAAATTGGCCGTGATGCAGAAAAAGTAACAGCTATCTTTACTGAAAAAACAGTGTTTGAAGAAGAATTGCTAAAATTGTATGACGAATATATGTAAAATAAGGGAGCCATTGAAATTATGATCACCAATACTGAACAGGCGGTACTTTGCCTAAAACGAGTGCTTTATAATGTAGAAAAAATCATTGTGGGCAAACGTCATGCTATAGAACTGGTTTTGACCACTCTAGCTTGCCGAGGCCATGCCCTAATTGAAGATGTGCCCGGTGTAGGCAAAACAAGCTTAGTTTCAGCCTTGGCTCGATCGGTCGATGGTTCCTTTAAACGCATACAATTTACCCCGGACATTATGCCTTCAGACATAACCGGGTTCTCTGCATTTAACCCACGTACCGGCGATTTTGAATATCGCCCCGGGGCTGTTATGAGTCAATTTATTTTGGCTGACGAAATCAACCGAACTTCACCCAAAACACAGTCCAGTCTCTTAGAGGTAATGGAAGAAAATCAAGTCACTGTAGATGGAAACAGCTATCCAATGCCGGAACCATTTATCGTATTAGCTACCCAAAACCCGGTAGAGTATCTGGGTACATATCCACTCCCGGAAGCTCAACTGGATCGTTTTTTTATGAAGATATCTTTAGGCTATCCAACTGCTTCCGAAGAGGGTCGTATGCTGGAGCGTTTCAAAGAAGGCTCTGTTATGGAAAAACTGGAAGCTGCTGCCCAAGGGGAAGATATTATTGCGATTCAGTCATTAGTTGAAAAGGTGTTTGTTAGCGCAGACATCAACGCTTTTATAGTAGGCTTAACTCGATTTACCCGAGAACATAATGATGTTGTTTTGGGCGCAAGCCCACGTGCCAGCTTATGCTTATATAAAGCATCCCAAGCATGGGCTTTGTACAATAGTCGCGACTTTGTTACACCTGACGATGTTATTGCAATGGCTCCCCATGTACTGGAGCATCGTATCATCCTAAAGCAAGAAGCAAAATTGAAAAAAAAGACAGCTCTTAATATAGTTAATGACGCACTAAACACTGTGCGTCCGGCCTTGTGAAACGTAACAGGCTTTTATATGGCGGCTTGTTTTTAGGTGTTGCACTCTCCGCTTTACTATATGGCGATGCATTAATGTTCATGACATTATATGCCCTTGTAATCATGCCTTTAATTTCGTTACTGTTTGCATTTGCTACTCTTTACGGATTACGTATGAAGCAGCAAACGGCTGAAACAACAGTTGTTAAAGGCGAGGCCGGCCGTTATGTGGTTACTGTACACAACAGTATCTATATAGGCTTAGGGTCAATACAATGTTCATTTAAAGAAGGAAACTTTGCAATTGAAACGGAAGCAACTGATCGGTATATAGAAATACAACCTTTTATGAAACCTCAGCAGATACACTTTAATTTTACCGTTAAGTATTGGGGAATATGGCAAATGGGGTTAGACAGTATAGAAATGAATGATTTTTTAGGCTTATTTCGCTTGCGAAGAAAAATATCTCAAAAATTTGAGATAGTCGCATATCCACGTATAACAGAGCTTGAACATATGCAACTGGCAGTGCATTTGCTTTCTAAAGCACCTGCCAACCTGGTTTCAGCCCAAGAAGATTATACAGACATTACAGATGTACGCCCTTATGAGCCTTCCGACCCCATCAAGAAAGTTCACTGGAAGCTGACAGCCAAAAGAGGGGAATGGATTGTAAAAAATTATCAATCCTCATCTTTAAATAGTATGGCTATTTTGGTGGATTCTAAAAAGCAGACCATATATCACGAGGACAGAATTAAGCTTGAAGATACTATGATAGAACATGCTGTAGCAGTATTACGCTATTGCTTGCGTCAGCAAATGCCTGTAGATTTGCTTTTTGGTAATCATGTACGGGAGACAGGGCGGCATATCGGCGATTTTGACCCAATATATAATGTATTAGCTAATTTGTCCTTTACGGAAGAAGATTTTTCTGTACATGACGCTCTTGTTAAATATTTGAATGAAACCAGCCGCAATGTCAATATGGTTATTCTTACGTCTAAGTTAGATATGCCATTGTACGAGCAAATTCTTAACGCTGTTAGATTTGGCCACTATATAGCAGTAATGTATTTTGAGCCTAAAAAAATGACAAGAAGCAGTGTATCCGGTGCTGTTTTTGAAAGATTACAAAGCAGTGGATTAAATTGTGTAAAGATGTAATAGAACTCTTGAGAAGTTGAACAGTTACGCAAGAGGTCTAATATAAGGGGCTGAAAGTGAATGTCATCTAAGCGCAGAATAGAGGACTATGCGTTATATTTGGTAATAGGAAGTATTTATGCATTTGGGATAAATTTATCTATTTTAACCACTACTATTTTAGTTGTACCTTTGTGGCAATTATTTATGGTTGGGGTAGGATTGCTTATCCTTTTTATGGTGATGTTTTGGAACAAATATACCATATTGGGTTCCATTGCTGTCATACTTATATGTGCGCTGGTGATGTTTTGGAGGCGTGAAAGCGATACCATGATTGAATTATGGTATTTTGGTAACGAGCTAATTATGGCGGCACGAGGATATATGGGTTTCAGGATAGAATTTATTTGGCCAATGGTACTGGCAATTTGTTTTCTTACTGCATTATTTATTGTAGTATGTCTTTATGTTAACTTCCACTTTTACATGCTTTCAAGTTTTGGGGCGGCCATATTTATTGTTTGCTGGATTATGGACTATCCTCAATCTTTGCTAGGATTTATATTGTACTTATTTTGCTTTTGTGTATTTTTAATACGAAAGCTTCATGGGCAAAATAAATATAAAACAAGGGCAGCTTTGATTGCCGCACCCTTTTGCGCTTTAGTTGTTTGGTCAGTAACTGCTATGCCTGTACCGGCATCTACTCTTGATAGTAATGCAGTTAACCGCTTTTTGAGCGATCCATGGGAGGCGATAGGAGATTTCTTTTTTGTAGCTTTTAATCCCAGATATTTTTCATTCCAAACAACAGGATTTGCAGGACAAGGGGGGCGTCTTGGCGGGCCGGTTACACCTAATCATCGTGTAGTAATGGCAGTAGAATCCCCGCGGCGTACATATTTGTCCGGTGCAACCCATAATGTATATACGGGCTACGTCTGGACAACCGATACCCCGGAATTTGTTCCGCCAAATGGACTTATACATCCTTCATATATAGAATTTTTTGAGACAGCTCATGCCTTATTTAGAGGGGCATCCCGGATGGAGTTTGGCCCTGAGCCTCCCGATTTTCGTTTTTTTACATACTTACCTTTAAGTTATGTGGATATTTTTGTAGGTAATAACAGAACAGCCAGCTTATTCCGTCCCATGAGAGAGAGGGGAGTACGTTTTGATGATCCCTCTATTGATGAAACGTTGTTGGTTAATGCTTCCGGAGATCGAAGGCTAACAGAGCTAATTCCTCGCAATTCTGCGTATCGTTATAATTTTTTAGATTTAGACTATCGGCAGGAACACATCCAATCTATTTTGAGGCATTCCCGAAGGGGCATCTATCGTGAACGATTGGAAAATCCGCAACCACTAACTTTTAGCTTATATTTGTATCGTGATGAAATACCTTTTGGCGAAGTATTGTTAGACAGAAGATTGCCTTTATATAATACATACCACGTTATAGTTACTCTTGCTCCTGAGGGCATAAATCACGATCTTATCATTGGGCCATATGTTCTTCACAGAAGCAATTTGACTACTTATAATTCGCATCCTGAGAATTTAATAGCTTTCGATCAAATGGTTAATTCATTTGATTCATTAGAAAGCGAAATGGAGTTGTTTAACCGTTTTAATACTGATTCTGCAAGAACTTTGCTAAATTTAAAGACAGGCTTAAAGTCTGATGAATTACTTGCAGATTACGCAGATTTTGTATATGCCAATTATTTATCGTTGCCGGATACATTGCCCCAACGAGTAATAGACCTTGCTAAAGATATCACAAGATATTACTATACAGATTATGATAGAATACGGGCGTTGCAAGAGTATCTTATTCAGTTTCCATATACCTTGTCTCCAAGCAGGGTTCCGCGTGACAGAGACTTTGTAGATTATTTTTTATTTGACGGGCAAGAAGGATATTGTGTATATTATGCATCAGCAATGGTTGTGATGTCACGAGCTATAGGCATACCGGCTCGATACGCAGAAGGCTTCCTTTTGCCGGCGCATAGGGATACAGAAACAGGACTGTTTACAGTCACTAACAGGAATGCCCATGCATGGGCAGAGGTTTACTTTGAAGGGTTTGGTTGGCTTATTGTAGAAACAACTGCCCCCTACCTATATGCTATGTATGAACGCCCGTTTTCTGCCATGTCAAATATTTTTGCCGGGGATTTTATGGCAGATGATTGGTGGTATTATGAGATGTGGCAAATGGGTTTATGGGATAGTTATGATGGCGATTGGGAGCGTTTAACAGGAGTATCCGTGCTTACTACAGGTTTAAATGAGGCATATAATGAACAAGCTGTTACAGTAAACGTAAATTGGTGGCAAATATTATTAATTGTGGTTATAGTAATACCCAGTGTATTAGTTTTATATTTTACAGCACATACTATTATGCGCCTGTTGCGCCGTCTCAAGGTAAATGCAATGAGTCCCGATGACAAGACTATTTACTACTACAGAGAAATTCTCAAAATAACAGAATATTGGAATTATCCAATTTTGGAGGAAGAGACAACTTTTGTATATGGTCAGCGATTGCGATATCGATTTACTTTTGTAAATGAGTCCGTGTATTTAAGAGACTTAAACGATATTTATTATCGCGCACGGTACGGGTCAGAACCTTTAACAGATGAAGAAGCAAAATTAATGAAAGATTGTTATTATGAACTGGTAGATTATGCAAGGACAGTGCGGCCCGGATTAAATTATATGTATATGCGCTATGTAAAAACTGTAATTGCATTGTAACTTCTACTTTACATCATTAGGAAATGAGGAAAGGGTAATATTATGTTAAAAATGTTGATTAATGTACTGTCATTTATTTTAGGAACTGCTTTTAATGCATTGATCTTTGTTGGATTTATTTGGGTAATATTTACTTTTACAGATCAAGCATTTGCATTTGGACAAGAATTTTCCTATGGAATGACACGAGAAGGCTCTACTTATCAAGTTGAATTTATACTGGAAGAAGATACTCCTGTAGCTGAAGTGGCTCAAATGTTAGAGGACAAGGGTATAATATCTAATGCATTGATGTATCGTTTTGAACTTATGCTTTTGGGAGCACCTGAATATTATCGCGCAGGTACTTATGTTTTAAGCGAGAGTTTAAGTACAACACAGATAAATGCCAGGTTACAGTCTCGCCCACAAGTACTTAGGACAGAGGATCGCATAACCATTCGTGAAGGCTGGACACAAAGAGACATAGCCTTATATTTAGAAGATCGCGGCTTTTTTACCGCAGAAGAATTTATGTATGCAGCAAATCATCACGATTTTGGTTTTGCTTTCCTTGAAGATTTACCTGACAGACCAAGTAGGCTTGAAGGATATTTGTTCCCGGACACCTATTTTATTTATGATGACTCTACACCGGTGCAGGTTATTACAAGGATGCTTCAACGGTTTAACCAAGTTTTCAATTATGACTATCGTGTGCGTGCCAGGGAATTGGGTCTTACAATGGATGAAGTAGTAAACATTGCTGCCATGATTGAACGTGAAGTGCGTTATCCCCCGGATCGTCCAAAAGTATCTCGTGTTATTTCTAACCGTTTGAATATAGGTATGCCACTCCAAATAGATGCTACAGTTGCTTACGCACTGGATAGGCATTTAGATAGAACAACAAATGAGCATACGCGGATAGCATCACCATTTAACACCTATTACGTAAATGGCTTGCCTTGGGGGCCTATATCTAACCCGGGAGCGGCTTCTATTAATGCAGCATTATTTCCGGCAGATGGTAACTGGACATTTTATGTGTTGATTGATGGAGATACCGGGCGGCATTATTTCACAAATAACTTTGACAGGCACCGCTATATGGCAATAAATCATATGCCTAGACCTTGGCTTGGAGAGTAATGGACACAAAAGAATTAGAACTGCTTGCCCCCGCAGGTGATTTTGAAAAATTGCGCATAGCTGTAGCCTATGGTGCCAATGCACTATATTTAAGCGGGACTTCCTTTGGTTTAAGAGCCAAGGCTAAAAATTTTGATAGTAATGAATTATCAGAAGCTATTGCCTACGCTCATCAGTATGGAGTTAAGGTTTATGTAACCACCAACATCTTTGCTCATAACGAAGATATAGAAAAAATGACCGGGCACTTTGAGTCTTTAGCCTCCATGGGCGCAGATGCTTTTATTATAAGTGACCCGGGAGTATTAATGCAGGCTCGTAAAGAAGTTCCTGATGTAGAAATTCATATTAGTACCCAAGCTAATACAACAAACTATGCAAGTGCCATGTTTTGGCATGAAATGGGTGCAAGCCGTATAATCTTGGCTCGTGAGTTATCTTTAGATGAAATTGCAGAAATACGCGCAAAGTGTCCAAAAGAATTAAAGCTTGAAGCATTTGTACACGGTGCAATGTGTATGTCATATTCGGGACGTTGTTTGCTAAGCCGATATATGTCTACAGGCGATGGAGTTAGGGATGCAAACTTGGGCGCATGTACTCATCCATGTCGATATTCTTATCGTTTGTGGGCGGAAGAAGTTTCGCGTCCCGGTCATTTTATGCCGATAGAAGAAAATGAGCGCGGAACAGACATTTTTGGTGCAGAAGATTTATGTATGGTTGATAATATCCCTGCTTTAGTAGCAGCAGGGATTGAAAGCTTCAAGATAGAAGGTCGTATGAAAACGGCCTTCTATGTGGGTCTTACAACGAGAACTTATCGCCAAGCGTTAGATTCCTTTTTAAATGATGAAGATGAGTACAACAAGAGTATCCCGGATTATTTAGATAAACTGAAAATGGCCAGCCATCGTCCATTTTCTTCCGGATTCTATTTTGGCAAAGATTCACTAAATAATCGAAAATTTATAGAAGCATCTTATAGCCGTACCCATGATTTTGTTGGCGTTGTAAAGAGTTATGATCCTAAAACAAAAAGTGCGTTAATAGAACAAAGGAATGTATTTGAAGTAGGGGATATATTGACTTTTATAGAGCCAAGCCATACAATACAGCCTGACTTTAGCCAACAAATTACTAAAATGCAAGATGAAAATGGGATAAACATTGAACGTGCGCCACATGCTAAACAGAAAATAGTAATACCGGTTGATAAACCGGTAGAGCATATGGCAATGATTTGCAGAGAGACAGAAAAAGAGGTGCAATTATAACAGATTCTATTATTAAGTTTTCGTTTGTAGCTTTATGCTTCATTATAGCCTTGGGGTCAAATCGAATTTGCTATTCCAAGAAAGATTGGGGCTATTTAGTATCGGCCATGGGATTTACTCTTGTGTCCGATTTTTTTTTGGTACTAGTCCATAATTATAGGGCCGGAGTATTCACCTTTTGCTTTGTCCATATAATTTATATCTTTAGGGTAAGCGACAACAAAGTAAAAAGCGTATTTAAAATTTTTACTACTATTTTTTCCGGGATATTAGTATTTGTTTTTTTTAACTTGTTCCCTTTTTTACCACAGCTAGACATTCTTGTTATCTTTGCAATGGTATATGCATATCTGTTTGTTCAAAATCTTGCTACACATATTAGGTATTACCGTCGTGATGATGCAAATGCTCTTCCTTTGATTAATCGCAGGCTAATGCTAATTGGGCTAATATTATTTGCTCTTTGTGATGTCCATGTATTGCTATTTAATTTGCCTCAGCATATACCATATTTTCCACAGGCACTTGCAGATTGGGGGCTAACCTGGATATGGGTGTTTTATGCACCATCGCAGTTACTTCTTAGTATTAGTGCTGTGAAGTTTCACTCACCAAACTTTTTGAAAAAAGTTTGATTACAATTACCAAAAAAATAAGCCGTACCTTCCGAATTGGGCGGCTTATTTTTTTATTGTGTTCTACTAGTCATCATTGGTCGCACATTCTTGCACATTATTGCGTAAAATTTCAATACCATGTTCCAAATGAGGAAGCACAAATTCTAAGCTTTCGCGTACTGCTTTGGGGCTGCCCGGCAAATTAACGATCAAAGTGCGTTTTCGTATGACGGAGGCTCCACGGCTTAGCATAGCCCTTTTTGTAATGGACATTGAATGCGAACGTATGGCTTCGGCAATTCCGGGTGCAATACGTTCGCCAACGGCTAGGGTTGCTTCCGGGGTTACATCTCTATGAGAAAAGCCTGTTCCGCCTGTGGTAATAATTAAATCTACTTGCCGCCTGTCTGCCAAATGTATCAATGTCTCTTCTATTTTGCTTTGTTCATCCGGCAATAATATTTGATCTATTACAGTATAGCCGGAGTTTTTCAGCATTTTTGCAATAAGAGAGCCGCTTTCGTCCTCTCTTTCACCTTTGGATGCTTTATCACTAAGTACTAAAATTGCCGCTTGCCACTGCTTGGTAATGTTTTCTATAAGAATCACTACACTTCCTACGGATATGAATCCATCTTGAACTACACGGGCAAACATCCCTTCACGAGGCATAATGCAGTCGCCCATTTTATGATAAATTTGACAATGTGTATTACATTCTTTGCCTATCTGAGTTATTTCTAATATGCAATCCCCACATTTCAACTGCGAACCAATTGGTAAGAGGCGAAAATCTATCCCTTCAATGACCAGGTTTTCTCCAAAATCTCCAAAGGATACCCCTGCGCCTAACTCGTTAAATTTTTGTATTTTGTCATGAGATAAAATGCTGACTTGTCTATGCCAGTTTCCACCATGGGCATCTCCTAAAATTCCCCACGAGGTTTCAAATTTGGCACTTTCAACTTCTTTTTTTTGTACTCCGCGAACATCGCTTACGCATATCGCTTTTATAATTCCCGATATTTCAGACATTTTAGGCTCCTAGACTATCCACAAGGGATTAAAACCTTGGGGCCGGCCCCAAACCCCTGCAAACTTTAAAATGAAGCGGGATTTATGGCGTAATACCAAGGTTTTTAATTTGATGAGATAATTATAACATATCTAAAATCATGGGTCATAGTGCTTACAGTTGAGAAAGTATGATTTACTAATTGCAATATAATCTGCTATAATATGGGCAAATATTACAATAAAATTGGTTTCGTAAAATAGCGGGGGTATGTAGCTATGGACAGACAGCAATTGAATGACATAATTAATGGAATATTATCTGAAACTGACATATTTAGCGGTTTTGGCGTAACTATAATCGTTGCAATTCTATCATTTGCGGGATTTCTTATTAAAAGAATATTTTTTAGCAAGGGTAAAAAAGAAACAACTACTCCTGAAACTCCCTTTCCTTTTCCACGCTATTTAACTCCGGGGGCACCGGCACTAGGTAAAGAGTTCATCCATCGGGAGGATATAATTAAAGAGCTACACAAAGCAATCAAGCAAAACCGCAAGCTTGCGCTTATTAACGGGCTTGGTGGCATTGGTAAAACCACTGTGGCTAAAGCGTTATATCACAAAGTCAAAGATGAGTTTAAACATATAGCATGGGTGGAGTTTCAGCATAACATAGAGGTAAGCCTACTTACTTCATTTAGGATTTATGAAGATGTTGAAGATAACGCTATCAGATACAGAAATATAAAAAATTTCCTACTGGATGCTACGCAAGACACCATCATTTTTATTGATAACGTATCTAACGATGATGGACTTGACTTTATTAAACGACTTCAAGCAAATGTGATATTAACATCAAGATTAGATGATATAGGCAGTTTTGAGATATTCCCAATAGATATTTTATCAGAAAAGCAATGTATTAATATTTTTTACAAATACTACAAATATGATGAAGCAAGAAAACAAAAAGAGTACGTCCGCGAGATTGTAAACCTTGTAAGATGTCATACACTTTCCATAGAGTTGCTGGCACGTGCAGCAAACACACCCAACTATCCATTGGAAAAGTACGTAGCAGATTTAAAAGCAAAAGGGATAGTGTACCCAGAGCTGGAAGTAGAAACTGACCATACGGATGTTTCTCAGACTATAGCTGAACACTTAAAGGGATTGTTTGAGCTTGTTTTAGTAAGCGAAAAGCAAAAATGGATATTGCTAAATTTCGCGCTTATGCCAAGTATTGAGATACCTGCCGAGGTAAAACATTGGCTTGCTTGTGATGTTAATGATATAAACAGGCTGACAAAACTGGGCTGGCTATCCGCATCAGCAACAGGTTATGAAATGCATCCGATAGTAAAAGAAGCTGTACTGCTTCAATATAAAGATGAAGGCATACAATATGAAGATGTTGAAACGATTGTATGGTATATGATGAGCAAGGCGTACATAAAAGATACAGATATATATACGGATGTGCGTGTGCGCCTTAATATTGCTGAGTCCGTAATGGGGCATATTTGCAATATTGAAAAGGAAGAAATTGCTCTACTGCTTAATGAAATTGCTCTACTGCTTAATAACATTACATTGGTGTATAATAATCAGGAAGATTACCTAAAGGCTATGGAATGGTTTCAGAAGGCTTTGAAAATCTATGAAAAGGTGTTGGGCGTAGAGCATCCATCCACCGCCACTACCTATAATAACATTGCATTGGTGTATAATAATCAGGAAGATTACCCAAAGGCTATGGAATGGTTTCAGAAGGCTTTGAAAATCTATGAAAAGATGTTGGGCGTAGAACATCCATCCACCGCCACTACCTATAATAACATTGGTTTGGTGTATGATAATCTGGGAGATTACCCAAAGGCTTTGGAATGGAATCACAAGGCTTTGATTATCCATGAAAAGATATTAGGCCCAGAGCATCCAGACACCATCATAACCAAGAAAAATATTGCAGCAGTAAAAGATTTACTAAAGTAACAATTGCTTAATCTCAATAAAATGTATAAAATGTAATACAAAAAGAAAGATAATTTCTTATGATAAGGCTAACGGAGGGGTGACATGCCTATGAATAACGAAACAAAAACCTTAAAAATCGACTACTCCCTGTTAATGGACTTGCGCATTGATTACGCCTTCAAAATTTTATTTACAAAGGGCGAAACACGTTTGCTAATATCGTTGTTAAACGCCATTTTTGCAAACAAGAAAATTTGTCGTGTGATAAAATCTTTGAAGATTGTAAATCCATTTTTAGACAAAGAATCCGGCGATGATAAACTGTCTATACTAGACATAAGGGCTGAATTGGAGGATGGAACAACTGTCCTCATAGAGATGCATCTTTATGGATTTGGCGAATTCAAGGCAAAAACCATCCGCTCATGGGCAAGGGCGTTTGGTGAGGATTTGGAAGTTGGAGGAAGCTATGCCGACCAACCGCCCACTATAGCCATAGCTTTTACCGACGGTGCTGTAAAGCCTGTGGAAGAAAACGAAACCTCAAAGAAAGATAAGATCCATAGACTTTGTAAAATTATGGATTGTGAAGATTATACTGTATTCACAAACGCTATGGAATTACATTATATCGACATGAAAGCATTTGCGAAGGCAGTAAATGAAGCCAACAGCATAAGTATTGACGATACACAAGAAACAATGTTTGCAAAATGGCTATCTGTAATCACTCAAAAAGAAATCAACAATAAGGCTATTATCGAAAACGCTTGCAGCGAGGAGGAAATTTTTATGGCAGTATCAGCACTATCAAGGCAGAGCGAGGATAAGATTATACGGCAAGCATATCAGCGTAGGCAAGATGAGATTTTTTACTTTAATAAGAGCATGGCAGAGCGTGATGAGTACAAGCAAAGAGCTGAGCAAGAAA
>WQVX01000011.1 GCA_009785615.1 Defluviitaleaceae bacterium
AAAACATTTGACCTTTTCCTTTTTGGTTTTGTTGGGGAACTCAACTATATCAGGATTTTCGTCAGTTGTTTTGCTTTTTTATTTTCATTACCAGTTTTTTACTTTGGTTTTGCACATTCATAGAAATAAACTTAAATTACATATTTTTTTGTGCATTTTTCAAATCCTCTCTTTAATAACCAGACAAGCAGAAATAGCTTTCACTATCTCTACTTGCCCGTCCTGGGCTTTAGTCAGTAAAATGGCTAAAGCCTTTACTTTTGGCGTAGAACATGGAAAGGTAAAATTTGGTGCTAAAGTAATGGTATCAGCAGCATTCGCACTTTACGGCAATTTATTACTTGGTGCAGGTGCAGTAGGTGTATTATCTAACCTTGGGGAGAAAATGACGAAAGAAAATGGCTTTTTAATTTCTTACTTAACAGAAGATGACCCCGACAAGCCAATGCTGGCAAAGGTAAGAAGGACAACAAGAACGACAAGAAAGTTATTCCCCTAACCAAATAATGGTTGGGGGATTTGTCTTTGTTCTCAATGTTCTACTCTATCGCTTTAGGCATGGGGTACAAATACCTACGTCCATGCGAAACAGAGCTAATCGCATTATTACATGAAGCAGTAGACCACGGATTAGGGCTGGTATCCGAATGAGCAGCCTATCCAATTATCCAGCTAAATTAATCAAATCTATCATCCTGAGAGGGGTTTGTATTATGTTTTTATTTATCATGTCTTTTGCTATGACCCTAACTGTTTTAATGGTTATCCATGATTATCACGAGAGGAAGGCGAGGAATTATGCTTAGTCTATTAATGGTGGCGGCAGCTACGGCAAAGGTAGCAAGTGATGTTGCTACAGTTAAATTGATTACAATGGGCGTAAGTTCTGCAATATCGGTATATGTAGCAACTAGACCAAGGGCTTATCAGCAGCCTAGAACGTCAAAGAAAAGGTAAGTAATATACAAGGCGTTATCTGAACCTAGCCGAAACTAATCAAATTTATTTGAAATTTGTGGTTGACAATTAGGCTATGGTTGGAGTATCATGGAAGTGGTGTAGAAATTCATTGCACCACACTTTTCAGCGAAATTACAATTTAATATTAAATTCTCTGGCAAGAAAGAGACTCTCGACTTAATAATCTGGCGATGGTCTATTTCTTGTCTTTTTTTGTCTCTCTCCCGACCTTCAATAGATTAACACAATTTCATATGCAGTATCTCAAGTACACGTTCGTGGAGAGCGAGGGACGTGCCGCCATGACCACCGAAAGGTGAGAGCGATAAGCATTAGTTCCCAACAAACCTATTTGTACGGTTTGCCGCCATGACCCACATAATGATACTTCTGCCTAGCCACAGACATCGCAATGAGGGCAGCCCGTAACATATGGGGGGAGTTGCTTGTCTGACCGCATAATCGGCAGATTGGCACTATGACGTTTCTAACAAGAAACGGCTTGGGATATTCCCTCTGTCGGGGGTGCAGGGCAAATACGACAGATTCTTAAATCCTAGAGTATTATTTGTGTGGAGTTATCCGAATATTGGATAGCTCCATTTCTATTGAAGGAGGCGGCTATATTGCCAAATAAAGATGTTGTAAAGGAAAATAGAGGTCAATTAATGGTTGTGACCGAAGACCACAATAGAAACTTTGTAATGAAAGGTCATGGATCTGTTACTTATATTGAGGAAATAACAAGAACCTTGGAAACAGGGATTATCTATCTTGTATTGAAATTTGAATATGGGGGCGAATGGCAAACAGTTACTATCCCTAGAAGTCACTTACAAGATAGAGAGTTGTTGAAATATGCAGATTATGGGCTTAATGTTAGTAGGGGTAATATCAAGCATGTTGTAGAGTTTATACGAAGTCAGGAGAAAAAGCATACACCTAGACTTGTTCATGAGGGTATTGGATTCGATACGATTATGAACAAAGATACTGGCAAGGTTGAACCTATCTTCAAATGTCATGAATCCTTACCTATGGGTACAGGTTCGACGTATGCTGGAACGTATGACATCAAGCCCAAGGGCAACAAATTGGTAGGATTCCGTAAGTTCCTACAGGAAAATGTCTATGGTACTCCCTTGGAATTAGCTGTAGTTATAGGGCTAGTAGGTGTACTGATAGGATTCATTACCAAAGAGGTACAATGTCCTAATATCGTTACCAGTATCTACGGAAAAAGTAGTTCTGGGAAAAGTTCATTTGCTATGCTTAGTATTTCAATGGGTTCTAATCCAGATGAACATGCCGAAAACCCATTATTTCGTGACTTTTATGGTACGGACAATTCGCTTATGGGTTCTCTTGATGGAAACTTTGGTTATCCGATATGTTTTGATGAAGCCAATCGTTATCAAGGCAAGGATTTATCTGCATTTGTTTATAACATGGAAGCTGGTACATCTAAGCAACGTATGACCCGAGAGGCTAAAATGCAGAAGCGCAAAATATATCATACTTCTGTTATTACTACTGCGGAAATGTCTATCATTAACAGGAATAGCCAAAATGCAGGAGAGGCGGTACGTTCCTTAGAATTTGGTAATATATCTTGGACTCGTGACGCTGCTCATTCAGAGCGTATTAAAGAATATGCGCTAAATAATTATGGTCGTCCTATAATACATCTTGCTAATAAGGTGATAACTCTAGGCAAAGCGGAAGTAATAAGACGCTTTAAGGAGAATCGCAAAACCTATCTTGCCAAAGGGAAAGTCAATGATGAATTTACGCATAGAATGTCTATCAAGTACGCTCTGCTGCTAACTACCTTACAGTTAGCCAATGAATGTATGGAGTTGGATTTGTCCTACGATTTAGTTATGGATATGTTGGTGGACAACGAATACGAAACGTCTGGTAAGCGTGACCTTAAAATGAAAACATATGATTACCTTGTCCAGACATTTAATGTAAATATTGATAAGTTTTCGATTGCATTGAATCGTAACTTAATCTTTAGTGCGAGAGGCCAAGCATGGGGGATACAAGACCCACAGCGTAGAATATTTGTGGACAATTGCGGTAAATACCGTACTATAGTATATTTCTCCGAGCAAACATTCGAGAGGATATTGAGAGAGGGTAACTTCGAGGATACAAGTGTAATCTTGAAGCAATTGAATGAGAGCGGTTATCTTCATTGTCAGAAAGATGGTAAACGCTACCATTTGCGTAAGACATCCGCTAATGGTTCACAAGCGAAAGTCTACGGTATTAAGCTGTATGACGACTCTGATATGGATTCCGATGAAGCACTGGCGGAGCAGTTGCATGAGCTTGATTTGCTTAAAAAGAAGCATGGTATGAAGTCTAGGGATGACGAGGATGGTATGCCTAAGTCCAGAGGTTCAAACCCAATGCTACCATGACCAAGGGCATAATCCCTACAATCCGTTGATTTCCCCTAGTGAGTGGGGTTAAGTTTTCGTTGATATTACTAGGTTTCTTGGGCTTAACCCCTTAATCCCTCATTTCAGCGCAGCACTATATACGTAGTATAATTGTTGACTCGCTTTCATGCTGAATTTGCCTCTAGCTGTTAAATTATTACGCTTTTAGAGCCGAGTTTGACTTTAAGCCGTTTTTGAGGGTTTCTGTAGGCTTCCTTGCGACGATTTTTCTTATTGAGCCGAAAACTCCATTTTTGGGTACACAGACTTTAGCGACGCTTTCCTTGACGCTCCAACATGAATTTTTGCAGATTTTTATGGTTTTTCTGAATTTCCGTCTTGTTTTCGTCAAGGCTTTCCTTGCCGCTTTCGAGACGGATTTTTGCATTTTTTGACCAGAGAGATTTTTTAGAGGGTTTCTACATTTTGAGAGGATGATTTTTATGCAGAAGGCTTCCCTTGTTTCCTTACCCGATGTTTTAGACGCAAAGGACATTGCAGGTTTCCTTGGTATTGGTTATGTGAAGGCTCTAAAACTTATTCGTTATGGTGGTATGCGCTATATTCAGATTGGTAGGGTCTATCGAGTATCCAAGGCTAATTTTACTGACTGGTTGAATTGCGAACAGTCAATGATTATTAATCTTGATTGATATTAATAGTTTTGTTAGTGTTGCTGGTATGGGAATGGGTTGTTGTTCTTACAATTTCATTCCCTTTTTATATTTCACAGTTGTAGGAGGGTAAGTATGTCTATGATGATTTCTGTTGCTGATGTATGTATGGAGTCCATGGTTGACGGCGAAGGTGTGAGGGCAGTTCTGTTTGGTGCAGGTTGTACCCATGCTTGCATGAATTGTCACAATCCACAGTCTTGGGATATCGACAATGGCACATGGGTATCACTTCAATATATTTTTGATGATTTAGGCGTTGCTACCAGAAAACTCTTAGACGGTGTTACATTTTCTGGTGGCGACCCTATGTACCAAGCAGCAGCATTTTGCGAATTGGCTAAGATGATTCATGCTGTCCCTAACAGAGATGTATGGTGCTACACAGGTTATGTATTTGAGGATTTGATTAATTTCCGTGACGCTAAGTACGAGTTACTAATTAATGTAGATGTGCTGGTAGATGGGCTTTATATTCATGAATTGCGGGATTTGACACTAGGTTTCCGTGGCAGTTCCAACCAACGTATTATTGATGTTCGAGAGAGTTTGAAGCATGGTACAGCCATTGAGTATGTCGTAAGAATGTTTTAATTATTTTTCTTGTATGGGAATGGGGTTGATTTTCTTACAATCCCATTCTCTTTTATATATATCACACACAGTATATTTGGTTAGGAGTTGATTATTATGGATTTGAGAGGTATGCACGTTCGGGAACGTAAGGGTAAGCGTGGACGTTCATGGCAGATTATTATTGAACAGTCTCCATGTCCTGATACTGGTAAGAGACGTAGAGTATTCAAGTCTGTATCTAATGTTACTAAGAAACAGGCTGAGAAGATGGGTATGCAGATTATGCAAGACCTTGAGACGGATTCCTATGTGAAAAGCACTACTATGACAGTTGAGAAATACTTTAGGGAGTGGTATGATACTTACATTGTGCCGTACAAGTCACCTACTACGGCAGCAACGTATTTATACAACCTTGAGAGCTATATTTTCCCAAGGTTTGGTAAGTTGAAGTTGCAGGGTGGATTGACCACTATTGAGATTCAAAGATGGATTAACGAATTATCTATTAAGAGTCCGATTAGTGACAATCCGTTAAGTCCTAAGTCTATTCGTAACCTGTACATGAATCTTAATGCAGGACTGAAGCGTGCTGTTATCTTGGGGTATATTGTAAAGAACCCAGCAGAACATATTGAATTGCCTAAATGTAAGCCTGTTAAGCCAGAGGTTTACAATGCTGCTGAACTTCAAAAGTTGTTAGAGGTTGCACAAGATACTGATTTGATGACAGGTCTTATGCTTTTATGTTGTTTAGGGATCCGTCGTTCGGAAGCATTAGCATTATTGTGGACAGACATTGATTTTGACAACGGATTAGTGAGTATTACTAAAGGTGTTGTTAGGGTTAAGTCTGGAGAGAGTGTAACGAAAAGTCCTAAGAGTGACGCAGGTACTAGAATTATTCCAGCACCTGCTGTATTGATTGATTTCTTACGTCGTGAGAGGGTGGAGTATTTGACAAGTAAGCTACGGTATGGTGCTATGTATCACGACAACAACCTTATAGTTTGTCAACCTAATGGCGAACCATACACTGGTGATTATTTTAGTCAGAAGTTTAGACGTTTGCTGGCCGACAATCAGCTAAAGAAAATTAGACTACATGATTTGAGACATAGCCATATCACCTATTTATTGAATCTTGGTATTAATGTGAAGGTGATTCAGAGTAGGGCAGGACATAGTACAATTAATACTACGTTAGATACGTATTCCCATGTTTTGGATGACATGGGGCGTGAAGCTGCTGATACTCTTAATGATGGTTTGCAGTCTATTGTTGCTAGGGTACTGTAGTATTTATGGTATGGACAAGGGGGGATTGCTGTTATGGCAATGCCCCTGTTTTCTTGTTTTTCTTGATTATGTACGGTATAATTATGCTTGAAGGGGTGATTTTATTGGCCTATGCAAAAGACAATCCGCATGACAAAAGACACAAGGAATTGCTTTCCAACAAGAAAAGTTTCCTTAGTCTACTTAGGGATTGTGTCAAAGAACCTTGGGTCTATGAACTTGATGAGGACAGTATAACCAAAACTAACAACAGCTTTATTCTGCAAGATTTTTCAGAGAAAGAAGCTGATATAGTATATGAAGCAACCTTGAATGGTAGGACTGTAATATTTTATATCCTACTGGAATTACAGAGTAAAGTTGATTACAGGATGCCTTATAGACTATTACTCTATATTGTGGAGATTCTAAGGCATTACTACAATCATGTAGATGTAAACGAACGTGACAACAAGGATTTTAAGTTTCCTGTAGTATTTCCCATTATATTCTATAGTGGAAAAGACTCATGGACAGTACCTCTCAACATTAAGGGCATGTTTTCTGACTATGAAACATTTGGGGATTACGTATTGAATTTTGAGTACATGTTAATTAGTGCCAAAGGTTATGATAATGACACTCTAAAGGGCTTTTCATCAAAGTTATTGGGCTTGATACTGATGTTGGAAAAGTCAAAGAATGATTTAGAGTTTTACAGCAGTATCCGAGATAATTTAGATTCTATTGGAACATTCGACAATGAAGAAAAACGTGTATTAAGCCTATGTATCAAGATAATGGATATAGCCTATGGGTATAATAAGGGTGATGATATTCAGAGGCTTTTAAGTGATAATCAGATTGAGGAGGTAGATAAAATGCTTTGTGATGTTATTGAGTATGCTAAGGTTGAGAAAGAGGAAATAGCTACTAATGCTAAGTTAGAGAAAGCAGTGGAAGTAGCAAGAAACATGTTAATCGAAAACATACCTATTGACGTTGTAGCTAGAACAACTGGACTTTCAAGAGAACAGATTGTAGAAATTGAGATTGCTGTAATGTGATTCATTAACTAAAGCCTTGTTTCTTTCGATACTTGCGGCATTTTCGGTATATTTCCCCTAAATATTTTTAGGATGATTAGAGTTATGGATTCCCCAAACGGCAAGGAGTAGCTTGCCGTTGTGGGGATTTCCTATATTTATTTATTTTCTATTTTATTTATAGAAAAATAGTGAAAATGCCGACAATACCGAAAGTTGCTAGGATTGGCTTGACTGAATTGGTATGCGGATTTTGATTGGATTTCAGTATTTTAGAGAGAGGTATTTTTATTTGGTATGGTAGTATTACCACTTACATCACTGGTTGGAACACTGTTTTTCTCTAGGATTTTGTTTTTTTCGGTCAGTTTAGAGATGGGGTTCTGGACAATGTTCCTGCGTCTCCAAACTTGCTTCTTTCTCGTTTCTTGTGGTATCCTTTAGGTGTGGTTGCTTGCCCGTCCAGCTTGTTTCTGGCAGTCTTGCGGAAAGACTTCTGACATCTTTTTACAAGTGTCGGTCGGCGAACCGTCGGCGAGTGATTTCGTAGACATACCGCTTTTGTTGGTTTTGCTCGATTCTCGAACCTATGTTCGGATTTCTTGAAAACCGGCAACACTAATATTACAATTTAGTTGATGTACGCTATTTTACTGATAACTGCAAGGATAGTTGACCAAACTGTAATAGTCATTAGTTTCAGTTACCTTCAATGAGTTTGTATTATTTTGCCGTCAAGTTAGGCGGCACGAAAGGAGAATAAACTTATGTCTGAAATAATTTTAGATATAAACGCTGTGCCTTCATATTTGATAGCAACATTACGAGTAAAAAAAGTAAAAGTTCAAGAAGCTAATCACGTTATAACCATTCTACCCATTGAGGAGTCAGTAGCGAAAAAAGATTATAGTTGCCCTTTTCTTGGCATAGCATCCGACAGCAAATTAACGGTGGATAAATTTCTCGAATGGAAATCTGAAGAAAGAGACGCTGAATATGAAAAAGAATTACATTCTTGATGCGTGTGCTTTGATTGCGGCAATTAAACAAGAAGAAGGTTCGTTGATTATTGCCGAATTATACGAAGAAGCGGCGAAGGGCGATGCAAACCTTATTATGAATAAAGTCAATTTGCTTGAGGTCTATTATGGTTTTCGGCGTGACCACGGCAAGGAGTATGCCGATATAATCCTCAAAAGTGTTATAGACTCTGTTGTAGAAATTTCTGATATAAGCATTGCAGTTTTGGTAGAGGCTGGACGGATAAAATCTGCCTATCGTCGCATATCACTTGCGGATTCTATTGCCCTCGCTGAAACAGTTAGCTGTGGTGGATATCTTGTAACAGCAGATCATCACGAAATGGATATATTAGATAAAGCAGGAGTTGTGAATTTTTTGTGGATTCGATAAAACACTGGCATCCATCCTGAGGAGGGAGTGTACTAAATGATTAAAGTTGGATTATTTGCTGGATTTATATATGCTATGGCAACTCTACCTAGTGGCATGGGTACACATTTATGGTCATACACCTTTATATGCGTTGTTATTGGCGGAATAATTGGGGCAATTTTGAATCGTGTAATTAAATGGGTGAATATTGATTTCGCAATTTGGAATATGAAACGGAAACTTGGAAAGTGTCCGAGGGTGTGGTCGGCGTGTAGCATCTGGTTACTTTGCTGGCAAATGTAACCATTGCAAACATAAGGAACACCGTTGTTCACATGAATATAAAACGGAACGTGATGATAACAGTGGTATTGTCACTCAAACTTGTCTCAAATGTGGAATGAGTAGTTACTGGAGACTCTGGTGATTTTTCGCTGATTTACATCAAGGCAACTGTCTTTTGAAAGCATTATGGGCATCTTTTCACAGAGGCCGGTCGGCAAACCGTCGGCGTGTGCAGTCATTGAAGCCCCACAACTCCTTGATTTCATTCGACCCCTGAACTAATGTTCGGATTTCTTGAAAACCGATATCAGTATTGTGGTAAAATGGATGTAATGCGCTATTGTATGTGTGGCTACCAGATTGTTGGTAAGGGTGTAGATGCAGGTAATTGCAGTTACTTTCCATAGATTTTAATTAGTTCGTACTATTATGCCGTCAAGATGGACGGCAATAATTTAATTTCATGAGATGAGCCGCTGATTTTATGATGAGCGAATATAGGATTACATTTACTTGGGATAATGAAGCTTTTGTTTGGATAGCGACTAGCGAAGATATCCATGGCTTGATATTGGAGCATAGTTCCTTTGACACACTTGTGGAGCGTGTACGCCAAGCTGTTCCCGAATTGTTGTCTTTAGAGGGGCGGGATTGTGACAACATTGCCCTTGACTATGGTATGTTCAGAAAGGAAAGGTTGGCAACAAGTGGCTGAGTATGAAAAGAAGGTGCGAGATCTGCGCAGTGAAAACGGCTGCCATTTGAAGCGTTGTGGTAAAGGTGACCATGATACTTGGTAAGCCCTATCACAAACCGTCCAATAACTGTGGACGGTAAAATAAAATCAAGGCATACTGCAAATGGAATATTAAAGCGAGCAGGTATCAATCACAAATTTTAGTTATTATGCCGTCAAATTAGGTGGCGAGAGATTCATACAGATTGTAACCGGTATGTTTTTTTAATGGCTCTTGTTGTTAATTTGTGATATCATGCCACCAAAATGGGCGGCATGATATTTCACGATGGATATGAGGTGATTGATAGTGAAATTTTATTTCTTGCCATTGCCCAACACTATGCCTGAACTTTTGGAAAAAATAAAAGAAGTTATTTTATTGTGCCTAGATTTAGAAAATGACATTCCACCCATCAGTAAAAGTAAATTTATAGATATTCAGCAAAGACCCCCAACCGGTGACAAAATGAGACCGGTTGAGGGCTTTTGTTTTGCCAACAAACGTGATTATTCTAAGCTTTTAATCATCTGAATGCCTATGAACCGATGTCAAAATTTGAATTACTAAATTCAACTCTTTAGCGGGTATACTCCTGCATATTGCGAATATTTTATTGAGCTTAACCTGATATTCTGAAGAAGCCTCATCTATATTTATGCACAAGTTGGTCTAATGTTACGCCAAAAGCATCAGCGATTTTTACCAAAGTACATGCTGATGTGCCTCTTGCTCCTGTTTCAATTAAATGTAAAGATGAGTCAGCATAATCTATCAGATTTGCTAATTCTTTAACGCTTAGGTTGTGCGAAATACGCAGTTTGTAAACATTGTTGCCTATCATCTCGTTTAGTTCGTTGTCACTTCTCATGCCTAACTCCTTACATTCTTGACTCTTACACGTTAACATATGAGGCTAAACCTCTTCAGCCTTGAGCCTGCCGTGTGCTTAATGCTAATGCTTTAGTACTTACTCTTTGAGAAGGGTTTATGTTTTGTCCTATTATTGCGCAATTTTGGAGTGAAAATATACCAAGTCTCTATACTTGAGCTATTTCAAACGAAAAATCAGTTGGGGAGTGTGGCTCACCAACTGAAAATTGCTTTTTATAGATAAAGTAATATAATGGTTAACAAAACAGGTTGATACTACATAATTTAAAGGAGTGTCTTATGACAACAAAAAGAATAACTGCAATTGCGATGGTAGCCGCCATTTATGCTGTACTTACCACAGGGCTTGGAATAATAAGCTATGGCCCGATCCAAATACGTTTTGCCGAGATCTTAAATTTATTAGCTTACTTTAATCCGGTTTTTATTTTTGCTGTAACATTAGGAACTTTTATAGCCAATATGTTTTCCCCATATGGGTTGCTAGACATGATAATTGGAACATCGGCAAGCTTTATTTCCCTTGTGCTTGTATGGTTTACCGGTAAAATTAACAATATGTTTTTGGCGTCCTTTTGGCCTGTCATTATTAATGCAGTTATGATTAGCTTTTTAATTTTAATTGCTACCGAAACAGAAATAACCTTTATTTCTTTTGCCGGTTTTGCCGCAACCGTAGGGGCAGGGCAATTTATTGTCATGATACTTATGGCTTATCCATTGTTCAAATTTTTGACATTAAAGCATGAAAGAATAATTGAAATGATCAGAAACATTTGAGAACCTGCGGTTCTTAAATTCATACTATCACCAATGGCATAACATGTTCGTTAAAGTTAACATGTTTTGAAAAAGCCATAGAGTATAGTTTGGTCGAGTTTAATTCTTCCTCCAGCATTTGAACAGCTAAAGGAGAAAGATTTGCATCTTTTATATTTTTTAAATTTGTTATAACGGGCAACATTGCTCGTTTTTCCAAAAGTTTAAGGATATCCGCACTTTCTTTTCTAAAGCCAAGCACACGTATATATTGAGGGCCTCCGGCAGATTCATAGGCAAGCAAATTATCATGGGTAATACCTAAGATAATATGCAGTACTGCCCGCTGGAGGCGCAAATACGTATAACTTTTGTTTTTTGCAGCCAATAAAATTTCAGAGATTAATCCATTATTTTTTGCACACTTGATTATACGGTTTGCTAACACTTCCGATACATCCACAAAACTTTGAATTTCTTTGGCACTACCGGTTTTTAGTATATATTGCAAAATAGGGCTTAAATAATCTATATCTGCTGCCCCATAAATCGAAAGAGAATCCTTTAAAATATCCCAAGAGTAAGAAGGCATATTTGACAATGCATTCTTTTCTTTTTTTATATCAGCTCTAATATCCTTTGCAGACCCCGGTGATCTTAAAACAGTAGTTGGCTCAATATTAGAATTTAGCTCTAACAGTGCCTTAATATATTCTATCCCCAAGATGTTATTGGGTGCATCAGGAAATCCGTACAAATTTGGCAAAAAAGATTCTATTGCTTTTGCCCTGGCTGCCGGATATGACAATCCCAGTTTCAGGTATTTGTATATATTATTTTTAAAATCTTCATCTTCTTTAGAAATAGCTTGTGCGCATTCTTTTAATGTGTCTATATTAGCCCATTCACTTCCAAAACACATACAATCTATAAATCCAAGCTTATCTAATAACGTAACAGCACCCTTTGCAAAATATCCTGCACTTGATGTAGCATAGTACAGTGGTAGCTCTATTACCAAGTCTATCCCGGCTTGTAAGGCCATTTTAGTTCTTTGCCACTTGTCACATATTGCCGGTTCTCCTCTTTGGACAAAATTACCACTCATTATTGCTACAACTTTTTTGCACCCGTTAATTTCTTTAGAATTGGCTAAATGACTGCTGTGTCCGTTATGGAAAGGGTTGTATTCAACTATAATTCCAAGTGATTTCATTATTTTCTTTACCTTTCCCTATTGATTTGTTCCTCAGTAACGATTATTATAAAGGGTATTGATAGTAACATCAAATGAGTAAATACTCAAAATAGTTGTTGGGTGGGTGACAGCTTTGAAAGAAATTACAGACTCTGAATTTAATAGAATACGCGACTATATTAAAGCTAACTATGGTATTAACATGGGTAAGGAGAAAAAATCCCTTATTTATTCTCGTCTGCGTACTACCTTAGTAAAAAAAGGGTTTGAGAATTTTACCCAATATTTTGACGACTTGATTGCAGATAAAAGTGGCGAAGCTGTTATTGACTTTGTGGACAGAGTTACTACAAACCATACATTTTTTATGCGCGAAACAGACCATTTTGATTATTTTAAAGATAATGTTCTTCCGCACATGGAAAAAACACTTGAAAATCAAAAAGACCTATGCTTGTGGTGTGCAGGATGCTCTTCCGGAGAGGAACCTAATACATTACAAATGATCCTACAAGACTATTTTGGTAATAAAGGATGGAATACAGATATTTTGGCTACAGATATTTCTTCGCAAATATTGGATAAAGCTGTACATAGCGTATATCCTAACGATAGAGTGGCAACAGTACCGGAGACTTGGAGAAAAAAATACTTTCAAAAATTTGATGACCACAACTCTGTTGTAATGGACTCTGTTAAAAAAAATATTATTTACCGTAGGTTTAATTTAATGGAACCGGAATATAGATTTAAGAAAAAAATGCATGTTATTTTTTGCCGTAATGTTATGATCTATTTTGATAATGATACTAGAGATAAGGTTGTACAAAAGTTTTATGACGCTACTGCGCCGGGTGGATATCTTTTTATTGGACATTCAGAGTCACTGACTCATACAAAAACACCGTATAAATATATCAAACCTGCCGTTTATCGGAAAGAATGAGAAAATTAGCTATTGTTTTTCTTGGAATATTCGTATAGAATTCTTCTTAGAATCCCGACATCTAAAAGTACATAATCGCTTTTAGATGCCCCCCTTGCAAAGGGGCTAAGGCGTATGCCAATGGCTAATACTAATCAGCGATTAAAACCTATTACTAAAAATAATAGACAAATCGGTTTTCAATATAGATTAGTATAAAAAAAGAAAGGTGATGGGGATGGCAGATTTTGACAGAGAATCAATGTTAGAGATGTTCATCTTTGAGATGAACCAATTGGTTGAACAGTTAGAGCAGGTAGTTGTACAAAGTGAAACTGAGTACAATACAGAGCAAATAAACGAAATATTCCGCATCATGCATACTATTAAAGGTTCCGCTGCTATGATGATGTTTGACGAAGTTGCCAATGTTGCCCATGTAATAGAGGATCTATTCTACTACCTTCGTGAAGAATCCCCACAAAATATTGATTATCCGACCTTGTCCGACTTGGTTTTGGGTGGGGCCGACTTTGTAAAGATGGAATTGATTAAAATACAAGATGGTCAAGAGGCTGATGGTGATCCAACTGCAATTAAAGATGCTATAAAGTTATTTTTGGACACTTTAAAAAATCCCGGAGCTGTTAATGCAAAACCTTCTAAGGCAACAAAAGCAAAGTTAGAAACTAAGCTTGAAGCTGAGTCAAAAATGGAGTCACAAACGGCCAATGTTGAGAATGGAGCCGGTATGCATACTTACAAAGCAAAAATTATGTTTGAAGATGGCTGCGAGATGGAAAATATCCGCGCCTATACGTTGGTTCACAACTTGATGGATATTGCTGATAATATCAGACATTCTCCTGAAGATGTAATTGATGAGGAATCCATTGAAGTAATACGTAGAACCGGGTTCCACGTAGAATTCACCAGTGTTAAACCTTACAAGGATATTGACAAACATTTGTCCGGTACCGTTTATTTGAGATCATTAGAGCTTGAAGAGATAGGTGCCCAAGTAGAAGAAGAGCCGGTTTTAACTGTTGCGCCGCCTGTAGTAGAACAAAGGCCAACAATGGATACTAACGTTGAATCTAAAATGGAAAGCCCCTATCCATTATCAGATGTGGCTATGGATATACAGTTGCCTGAACGTAAGCCACCCGGAGCAGCAGCAGTGGCTCCGGATGAGAATAAAGGCGGCAAATCCGGGCCGACTCAACATGTAATAAGTGTAAATGTAAATAAGTTGGACGCCCTCTTAAATTTGATGGGTGAGCTTGTTATTTCAGAAGCCATGGTTACGCAAAATTCTGAGCTGGACGGTATGCAACTGGACAACTTTTATAAAGAGGCTCGTCAGTTGCGCAAAATAATTAATAACCTGCAAGAAACAGTTATGTCTATGCGAATGGTTCCTTTGTCCGGTACGTTCTTTAAAATGCACCGCATTGTTAGAGATATGTGCCGTGCTTTAAACAAAGATGTAAATTTAGAAATCATTGGCGAAGATACCGAAGTGGATAAAAACATAATTGAGCATATTGCTGACCCAATTATGCATATTATTCGTAACTCTATAGACCATGGCATTGAAAGCCCGGAAGATAGGGTTAAAGCTGATAAATCTACAAAAGGTAAAGTTATATTGCAAGCCAAGCATTCAGGCAGTGATGTGCTTATTATCATACAAGATGATGGTAAAGGGTTAAACAAGGAAAGAATTATGGAGAAGGCCAGAGACAATGGACTTCTTCGTAAATCTGAATCTGAATATACAGATAAAGAGATACACCAGTTTATATTTATGCCAGGATTCTCAACTAATGCTGAAGTAACGGCTTTTTCGGGTCGTGGTGTTGGTATGGATGTAGTATCAAATAATCTTGAAGTAGTAGGCGGCACCGCTTTAGTAGATTCTACCCCCGGCGTAGGTAGCACCTTTACTTTAAAAATTCCATTAACACTTGCTATCATTGAAGGTATGACAATTCTTATTGCCGGAGCTAAATATACTATACCAATTGCTTCTATCAAGCGTTCATTTAAACCTAAAATGGAAAATGTTTTTACAGATCCAAATGGTAATGAGATGATTACCGATAGAGGCGAAATATACAATATAGTCCGTTTATATGATTTCTTTGAAATAGATGGAGCCATTACTGATCTGGAGGAAGGTATACTTATCCAGCTTGAAAATGGTGATCAGTTTATTTGCCTTTTAGTAGACGATCTAATTGGCGAGCAACAAGCAGTAGTGCAGTCCATGCCTAGATATTTTAACAAGGTACGCGGGTTAAGCGGATGTACTTTGATGGGTAATGGTGATATCAGTTTGATTATTGACGTAGCAGGCTTCTTTGATAAATAGGTGAGGTGATAATGTGGCTGAAAGAATGAGAGAAGCAAGAGATACCATGAAGGATATGTTCTTTATCTTTGAGATAGACAAAGAAGATTATGGTGTAGAAGTGGCCTTTGTTAAAGAAATTATCTCTATGCAAAATATCACGCGGGTTCCAAAGATGCCTCACTTTATAGAGGGTATCACTAACCTAAGAGGCGACTTAATTGGCGTTTTAGACGTACGTAAACGTTTTGGCAAGGAACCAAAGGAATATGATGAGGAAACTTGCATAGTAGTAATAGAATTTAATAAATATACTTTAGGTCTTATTGTTGATGGTGTAAAGGCGGCTCAAACCATAGAAGCTGAAAATGTGTCTCCTCCTCCTAATGCCAAGCTTAATAGTTATAACCAATTTATCCGCAATATTGGTAAGGTGGGCAACAGTGTCAAACTTCTTTTGGATCTGGAGCGATTTTTGGAACAATAGTGATGGTATTTTAGTTATACTTCAAGAGCGTTTCCTTTCCTAAGGTACGCTTTTTTTGTAATTTGAAAGGTTGGAACATTTTGGAAATAACTGTGTGGGATAATGACCAAAAACAGATAATAATTGCTAAAAAAAATCAGACGGTACTGCAAGCTTTACAAAGCGCAGATATTTTTTTAGAGGCTGTATGTGGTGGTGGCGGTACTTGTGGTAAATGTTTGGTAAAAATTGATGGCGTCTCTCAACTGGCCTGTCAAGTTATGGTTGCAGAAGGCATGGAGATTGTGACAAAAAACTTTGATCAAAAAGATTTCGCTATAGTTTTTGATCGTGCCAATATATCTGTACCTGCATCAAAAAAGCAAACTATATCATCTATGGGTTTAGCAATAGACATTGGCACTACTACTATAGTTTTTTCATTAATTGATTTAGAAACAGGGAAAAATGCCGCCTCATTGCATGGAATAATGAATAGTCAGCGGGCTTTAGGCGCAGATGTAATATCCCGAATTAAAGCCGCAAACGAAGGTAATCTGGATGCATTAAATAAATATGTAGTTGAAGATATTCGACAGGGTATTTATGAAATTTTTGATTCACATGATCCTATAGCTTCTTTTGACACCTTTGATTCTATTGACAATATTAACAGAGTAGTTATATCTGGTAATACCACTATGCTTCATATTTTAATGGGCATGTCTTGTGAATCTTTAGGACAATATCCATTTACGCCGGTATTTATTGATTTGCAAAAGCATACTTTTAAAGAGCTTTTTGGTGCAGAGTTTTTTTATTCAAATCGTTTTGATTTAAAACAGTTTGGTGAGAAGCTTCTTACTTGTGATGTAACACTTTTACCTGGTATTTCCACATATGTAGGATCAGATATTGTTGCAGGTGTTTCCTATTGCTATTCTCTAAAAGAAGAAGGCACCTGTCTACTGGTAGACTTAGGAACTAATGGAGAATTGGCCTTGTTTTCTCAAGATACTATAGTTTGTACTGCTACTGCCGCCGGGCCTGCTTTTGAAGCCGCAAATATCTCGTGTGGAACGGTTAGCGTCTCCGGAGCTATTTACAAAGCAGTGTATAACCCGACTACTAAATCTTTTGAATATGAAACCCTTAACAACCAAAATCCTATTGGTTTATGTGGATCTGGAGTTTTGGATGTAGCCTCTCAATTGGTTCTTCATGGAATTATTGATGAGACCGGGGCATTGGATGAAGAATTTATTGTTGCCTCGGGAACAAATGGTGCAGATCCGGTAATTTTTACTCCAAAAGATGTACGGGAACTGCAACTGGCAAAATCTGCTGTTAGAGCCGGTATAGAAGTGTTGCTTGCAGAAACTCAAACATCTTATGAGGATGTAAAAAAAGTGTATTTAGCCGGTGGGTTTGGGAGTACATTTAATTTGGAAAGTGCTTTAATTTTGGGTCTATTGCCGGAAGAATGGCGGTATAAAGTTGAGCCGTTAAGCAATACTTCATTAAAAGGCTGTGAACAAGCCTTGGCAGATCCCTCAGCTTTAGACAGAATTATTTCCGTTGCATTAAAAGCAAAAGAGATCAATTTGTCAGATCATCCACAATTTAACGACTTATTTATGGATCATATGATGTTTTGATGTTTGAAAATGCAACTTGACGGGGAATATAAATAATATAGATTAAAACGCATAATGGGGGTTAATATGTTGTGTGAAAAATGTCATCAAAAACAGGCAACTGTTCATATGCAGCAAATAGTAAACGGTGTTAAAACTGAAATGCATATATGCCAGGATTGCTCAACCCAAATAGATTCGCCCATTTCTATAGAGGCGTTGTTTAATGGGCTGTTAGGTTCATTTTTATCCATGTTAGTAGAGAAACAAAGTAACAAAGAAGCCTATGCACATTATGAGCCATGCTCTAAATGTGGCATGACTTATGAGGGGTTTAAGTCTGGTGGAGGCAAGCTTGGCTGTGCTGCTTGTTATCGGGTATTTTCTCGTGAGCTTGAAACTATTCTCAAAAATGTACAGGTTAGTTCCAGGCACGAAGGAAAATTTCCTCAAAAATCCGGCCGCTCTATGTATCAAAAACGAGAAGTTGATAGAAAACGTATTCTTATGAGCAAAGCGATAGAAGAAGAAAATTTTGAAGAAGCTGCTCGCTTGCGTGATGAAATTCGATCCCTGGAACATTTATTAAATGACTCGGAGGAGGTGCTGTAATGGCAGCATGGTACCAAGATTTACGTACCGACAACGGGCCAATAATATCTGCCAGGGTAAGACTTGCGCGCAATGTAACCAAGTATCCTTTTCGCACCAAACTTTCGGAAGAATCTGCTAAAGATATGATTGCAGAAGCCACCGCCGCAATAAAAGATGACCATACAGAGTGGGCTAATCAAATTCAAGTAATTGATCCGGCCACATATACCGAAAACGACAAACGTATGTTTTTAGAGAAGCATATAATAAGCCCGGAATTCATTAAAAATGACTTGCCCAAAGGACTGCTTTTGCAAAATGATTTTAATGTAAGTATTATGATTAATGAAGAAGACCATATACGTATCCAAACAATCAGCCCCGGTGATGACATTAATGCATCTTGGGAAATGGCAAATCGTATAGACGACTTAATAGAAGAATCGTTAGAATTTGCTTTTGACAAAGAATATGGTTATCTTACTGCATGTCCTACAAATGTAGGAACCGGTATGCGTGCAAGCTTTATGATCCATTTGCCCATGCTTGAAAAAACAGGGCAGCTTAAAAATATGCTTCCGGCTATCAGTAAATTTGGTATTGCTGTCCGTGGCTTATATGGCGAAGGCTCTGAATCTATGGGTGGGATATTTCAAATATCTAACCAGGTAACTTTAGGAAAATCAGAGCAAGATATTATCCAAGGGGTGCAAAGTGTTGCTAAAAATCTCATAGACAAAGAACTATGGTTACGTGACAAAATGATGGATAAACACAGGCTTGATATTGAAAATAATATTTTTAGATCATATGGAATACTTACCTATGGACGCAAAGCCACTGTTAAAGAAGCAATGGATATGCTTTCGGAAATCAGATTAGGATACGCACTGGGTATACTAGACCTTCCTAAGCCCTATAAAAATATCTATCAAATAATGATGGAAATTCAGCCGGGGCATTTGTTATGGGTGGCAGAAGAAACAGTAGGCAAAATATTAAACGAAACTGAACAAGATATTATGAGAGCAGATCACTTGCGTAGAAATTTTAGCCGTAACTAATTTTTTTTGCTTAAATTATGAAACGATAGACGAGAGTTAAAAAGGAGGTCAAGAGTAAATGCAAGGACCGTTTACGGAAAAGGCAAGACAGGCCGTAGATAATGCCCAACATGTAGCAGTAATGATGGGTCATAGCCATGTAGGTACAGAGCATCTTCTGCTTGGGCTTTTACAGGTAGAAGATAGTGTTGCCGCCAAAGCACTTATTAATCAAGGTTGCAGCCAACAAGAAGTAGAATCTCAAATAGAAGAGATGATGGGGCCTCATAATGCAGGAGGATCCACCGGCCCTAAAGACTTTACCCCAAGAACCAAGCGCATTTTTGAGATGAGTTACCAGGAAGCCGCACGTATGGGTGTAAAATATGTAGGCACAGAACATATCTTGATTGCTTTAATGAGGGAACAAGACTGTATAGCTGTAAGAATTCTTGTAGCTTGCAACATTAATATCCAAAAAGTGTATGACGATATTTTGTCTATGCTTGGCGAGGGGCACAAACTAGGCCCGGTGCATCCTATGGGGCCAAAAGGATTCCCAAAACAGCGGACTGCCACGCCTTTTTTAGATAAATTTAGCCGTGATCTTACCCAAATGGCTAATAATTTTGATCCTATTGTAGGGCGTAACAGAGAAATAGAACGAGTTATTCAAATTCTTAGCCGTCGTACTAAAAATAATCCCTGTTTAGTTGGTGATCCCGGTGTAGGCAAAACAGCTATCGCGGAAGGGCTTGCTCAGCGTATCCAATCCGGTGATGTGCCGGAGATTTTAATAGATAAGCGTTTGGTATCATTGGATTTATCATCCATGGTTGCAGGTAGTAAATACCGTGGAGAGTTTGAGGAACGCATTAAGCGAGTTATACAGGAAGTAACAGGCTCTAACAGTAACGTAATACTTTTTATTGACGAGCTTCATACTTTAATAGGCGCAGGGGCGGCAGAGGGAGCCTTAGATGCTGCAAACATCCTAAAACCGGCCTTGGCACGTGGCGAGCTGCAAGTAATAGGCGCAACTACGCTAGACGAGTATCGTAAGCACATAGAAAAAGATGCGGCTTTAGAACGACGCTTTCAGCCTATCATGGTAGATGAGCCTAGCGAAGAAGAGGCCATTGCCATATTGCTTGGCATTAGAGATAAATACGAAGCTCATCATGGTGTTAAAATCACTCAAGATGCAATTGAAGCATCAGTAACACTTGCATCGCGATATATAACAGATCGCTTTTTGCCGGATAAAGCTATTGACTTGCTGGACGAAGCTTCTTCCAAGGTGCGTTTGCGTCAATATACGGCACCACCAAATATCAAAGAGTTAAATAATAAAATAGCTGAAATTGACAAGGAAAAAGAAGAGGCTATAAAAACTGAAGAGTTTGAAAAAGCAGGTATGTTAAAGCAAAAGCAAAATGCGTTAAAATTCAAACTGGAAGAGGCTCAGGAAGAATGGAAAAAGAAAAATACAAAGGATGACCTTGTAGTAGACGAAGAAGAAATTTCTGATGTAGTTTCCAACTGGACGGGTATTCCTGTTAGGAGGCTGCAACAAGAAGAAAGCAAACGCCTTATGCAAATGGAAGATACGTTGCATAAGCGCATAATCGGCCAAAACCAGGCAGTAACAAGCTTATCTAAAGCCATACGCAGAGGACGGGTAGGGCTTAAAGATCCCAAGCGACCAATAGGTTCTTTTATGTTCTTAGGGCCAACAGGTGTTGGTAAAACCTCTTTATGTAGAGCTTTGGCAGAAATACTTTTTGGTGATGAAAATGCCGTTATACGAGTGGATATGTCTGAGTTTATGGAAAAGCACTCCGTTTCTCGAATGATAGGCTCGCCACCCGGGTATGTTGGCTATGATGAAGGCGGTCAGTTAAGCGAAAAGGTTCGCCGTAAGCCATACTCTGTTATCCTTTTTGATGAAGTGGAAAAAGCTCACCCGGATGTATTTAATGTACTTTTGCAAATGCTTGATGATGGTCATATTACTGATGCCCAAGGACGTAAAATTAATTTCAAAAACACAGTAATTATCATGACATCTAACGCAGGAGCACGATCCATTGTTAACCCTAAGCGATTAGGTTTTGTATCGGAAGTGGATGCAGATCGTTCTTATGAAGATATGAAAAAAGTAGTAATGGATGAAGTCAAGCAACTTTTTAGGCCGGAATTTATTAATCGTATAGATGACATTATTGTATTTCATCCACTAACCAAAGATGATGTAAAAGAAATTGCTAAGTTGCGTTTGGAAGAAACCGCTAAGCGAGTACTGCATAATGTTGGTATTGCCTTAGAATATACCGACGCGGCAATGGATTTCATCTCAGAAGAAGGTTTTGATCCGGTTTATGGTGCAAGGCCACTACTACGGGTAATCCAAAATAAAGTAGAAGATGAATTGGCTGAAGCTGTATTGCAAGGGAAATATAAAGAAGGCGACAAGGTAAAAGCTGATCTTCTGGACGGAAAGATTGTGTTTTTATAAACGAAAACGACCCCCCGACCGGTAACGAAAAAAGCCTGTAGCTATTACGCTTACAGGCTTTTTTTGTATAGATCAACTTCTTCATTATGCTATAGCAATTCTGATTGACATTAACACGTTTACGTGTTGATAAGCGGAAATTGCGCCCCCTTCACCGACACGAAGCACGTTAGTGCAAAGTGGAGGTATTACTTATAAAATCACTTGCAATCATCTGTTCTAAAGAAGGATAACTTCTCTTTAAGAATCTTCACTTGGGTATCCAATTCTATTGCAGCGGCGGCGGTTTCTTGGCTGGTAGCAGCTCCCGATTGTATAACGCCGCTTATTTGTACAAGCCCGGAATTAATTTCGCTTATAGCTTCAGTCTGATGCATTGATGATTTATATATATCTCCAACTACATCTTCAACGTCAACAACATTAGAAACAATTTTTTCTAAACTTGCGGCAGTGTCATTGGCGCGTGTCATACCTTCTCTTATGCTGGCGATAGATTGTTGGATTAGCTCATCAGTCTCTTTGGCCGCTTCGCTGCTTCGGGCAGCAAGGTTACGCACTTCTTCGGCAACAACTGTAAATCCTTTGCCATGGTCGCCGGCTCTTGCCGCTTCAACAGATGCATTAAGTGCCAACAGATTTGTTTGAAATGCAATATCTTCAATGGTTTTATTAATTTTAGAAATTTTGTCAGAGGACGTATTAATTTGCTCCATAGAAGATAGCAGTAGTTTCATTTCTTCGTTACCTGTTTCTGCATTAGAGCGGGATGTTTTAGCAAGATCCGCCGCCTTTTGCGAGTTTGTAGCATTGTCCTTTGACTGAGAATCCACATCACCTATAATTTGAGTCAAATTATCCAAAGAAATCATCTGCTGTGAAACTCCGTCAGCAAGTGCCGTAGAGGTTTGGGTAAGCATACTTGCCCCGCCGGAAATCCCATAAGCTACTGTTGCAATATCTTTCATAGTGGTATTTAACTGTTCAAGGATAGTATTAACTGATTGCTTAATTGCATTAAATGCCCCCACATATTCCCTATGAATTTTAATATTTAAATTTCCATCTGCAATAGAAGCCAATGTGGCATCTATTTCACTGATATAAGATGAAATATCATGAGTAGTTTCATCAAGAGTATTTATCATGTCTTTAAATACGCCCTCAAGAGCATTTTTTTGAAGTCGTTGGGAAGTAAATTGTCCATTTCTCATATTTTGCATTACATCGCCAATTACAACAAATGGCCGGTCAATATTTTGCAAAGTAGCATTTAGGCCACTAACAACACTTTTCCATTGTCCTTGGTATCCGCCTTCATCTAAGCGATAATGAATATCGCCGCTTTGAGCATGAGAAGATACTTTAAGTATTGCATCAGCTATAGAATTAATGTTGCTGCGCAAACCTTCAATGGCTTGATTAATGTATGCTTCGTCTCCCGGAAATTGGCGCAATGTTGCTGCAAAATCTCCGTCTACTATTTTGGATATACATTCCAAAATTTCTGTACGGCTGTTGGTTAAATCATCAACTACTTCGTTAAGGTTATGAATAACTTCTGCATATGCCCCATCATAGCGGCTTGAATTTAATCTAAACTTATAGTTTCCCAAAGTTTGCTCGCGGTGCATATTTGTCATATCTTGTATCAAGTTAAGTACTGCACGCATGTTTGCATCAAACTCGGTAGTTATTTTGTCAAGGCCAAAAGAAGAGTCAGCATAGGCTTCGCTTGGATTAAATTGATTGTTGGGATATTGTCCTTTTGCCACTGCCGTAGTGTATTCTCTAAAGTCGCTGATGCGATTATTAATTTGTGTAACAGTGCTACCCAAAAGTCGCGGAATAATAACCAGTAGTACAAATGCAAATACCATAATCATAACTACTGAAAAAGTAATCATATTCATGTGAAGGATCTGCCAAACAGGGCCGGATGTTACAGTCGTAGGCATAACACTAACTAATGTCCAACCGGTAGAACCCATATTAAAGGCCATCATATATGAACGTACACCCGCAAAATTTGTAAATGAAGTGAACCCTCTATCTATGTGTATAATGTCATTTAACGGAGCATACACCTGAAATTCGCTTATATTACGCAAGTATGAATCTCGTGGATCAGCAGAATCAACGTATGGAGCAAAGTTTGAATGTGGGTGATGCACAATATATCCGCTTTCGTCCAATACAATAAGATATCCGCCTCCGGGAACATCAAAACCTGCCAACATAGAAGTAATGTCAGCCATATTTATATCTACTCCAATAACTGCCCCATACCAATTGGGCATATGCCGCACAATAGAAACAACTAAATTATGAGGATAAGCGGCGGATACATACGGGCCGGTAAAAACAGCCCGGCCACGTGCAGCTACAGCTTGCTGATACCAAGGTCTGTCTTGTAAAATCCAGCCAACACTGGTTTCCCTTATTGTACAAGAGTCAAATGTTCCATCAATGCCAAAGCCTGCGTATGCCATCTCCAAAAAAGGATATTCATTTACAAAATTAACAGCAATGTAATGCATATACTCTCGATTAAAAGATGACATTGCCGCCGCCATGCTGTCAGTTATATAAAGACTATTAACAAACCATGAGTCTAGTTCGTTAGCATAAATGGTCATATTATGCTGCGTAGATTCAATAATATTGTTATGTACTGCATTGCGCACAAATGTATTGAACACAAGGAATGCAATTGTTAGCCCCACAACTGATGTTATAAAGATGCTTAAAACTAGCTTTGTTAATAATTTCATTTGGATATTACCTCCTATGACTATGTTTATATGAAATCTCTTGCACAGTTATGCAAAAGATTTATTGACAAAAGCATGTTAGAGCCTGTTTAAAATCTTTTTTACCAGAGTTGCGCAGGCGATTTTCCGCCATTTCAGGGATGCGACGACGACATTTACCAAAGGTAAATTAGGAGGAAATGGCGAAAAAGAGCGGAGCGACCGCAAAAATGATGAAAAAGAGGTTTTAAACAGGCTCTTAACAGGCAAGTCTATATTTGTTGGCAAATCACAACAATATATAAAATGATTACATGAAAACAATTCTTATACAACACCTATTTTTGCACAAAACAGGACGATTTTTAACTACAACACAATGTGAAGGGGGCGCAATTTCCACTTGCATCAATACGTAAACGTGTTAATGTCAATCGGAATTGCTATATGGCAAAAAAAGACGCCTCCGGTTTTGGGGGCGTCTCATCACAATAGGCTTGCCGTGCAATGTTAAAGCAATGCCTCGTAGTTCTATGGAGCAACTTACTTGCAGAAAGGATTTTCTGTTGGATAAGGCAAGCTTGCAGGTTGATTATAAGATATTTTGCTAATGTTAAGTATTTTAAGCACATCATACAAAGTTTTACCAATATGGCAAAACGCGGTAGCACTATGGTGAGGATAGCTATCTTCAATAAGAACATGGCGGTAAAAACGACCCATTTCGGGGATAGCAATTACACCAATGCCACCAAAAGATTGAGGATCCACGTCCTTAATTTCACCTTGAGCAATATAGCTCTTTAACACACCTTCAGCCGTAGATTGCAGTCTAAAGATAGTTACATCACTTGGCTTAAATTGCCCTTCCAGTGTACCTCTTGTAATATCCGGGTCATTGTCCGGCTCAAGCAGGCGTTTCATAATAAGCTGGTGACGAAGCTCCGGTGTTTTTAAATGGCACGCAGGAGTATTGCCGCAGTGGAAGCCCATAAAAAGATCACACTGTTTATATCCGTCCAGGATAGTTTTGTGAGACTCATACATATCTTTAGGCACAGTGTTATTGATATCAAGGATAGTTGGTGGGGCTTCTGTAGCAGCAGCTAAAATATATTCAGACAAAGCACCATAAATATCTGCTTCACAAGCCACGGGAATACCTTGAGATGCAAGGCGGCTGTTTACGTAACAGGGCACAAAGCCAAACTGAGTTTGAAAAGCAGGCCAACATTTGCTTGCAAGGGTAACATAATTGCAAGCTCCCTTGTTGTTTTCTATCCAATCCAGCAAAGTAATTTCATATTGTGCTAATTTAGGCAATATTCCCGGATGCTTACTGCCTACACCAAGTTCTTTTTCCATGTCAGCTACTACGGAAGCGATACGTGGATCATTAGCGTGGGCATTATAGGAGGCAAACAAGTCAAGCTCAGAGTTTTCTTGTATCTCTACGCCTAAATCATACAAAGGCTTGATAGGTGCATTACATGCCAAAAAGTCGAAAGGACGCGGCCCAAAAGAAAGGATTTTGAGAGAAGATAAACCGATCAAAATTCTGGCAATTGGTAAAAATTCGGCAATCATAGCAGCAACTTCGTTAGGAGTACCTACCGGATATTCCGGTATATAAGTACGCAAATTGCGCAGTCCTAAATTATAAGACGCATTAAGCATACCACAGTAAGCATCACCGCGATTGTTCATTAAATCATTTTCTTCTGCGGCGGCAACAAACATAACAGGCCCGTCAAATTTTTGAGCCAGCATAGTTTCAGGGCCTTCAGGGCCAAAATTGCCTAAATACACTACCAAAGCGTTAGCATTAGCTTGACGCAATTCGTCTAATGCTTTAAGGGTGTCTTTTTCATTTTCTACAACAGTTTGGGCTACAACAGGGTTAAGTCCGGCACCGGACATAGCTTTTACTACAGCATCCCTACGATCTCTGCTTAACTCAATAGGGAAGCAGTCGCGGCTAACAGCCACCAGCCCTAAAGTAACATTTGGTATGTTTTTCATGTGTTCTTCTCCTTCTATACTGCTAGGATTTTTTATAGCACCAAGGGTGTTTTAAAGTTATGCGGCTATATAGCTAAAAAGTACCATACTTAAAGGAAAAACACAACAAAATTTATCTGGCGTTAGCGTCTCCAACAATAACAGTAATATCCATAGGCTGAATCCCTCTTCGATAAATGCTTAGTGTTATGACTTCGCCTACCGAGCTTTGGGAAATAGCGTTAGCTAAATCTTGCGCCGTCTCTATATTAATTTGATTAAAGCCCACCACAAGATCACCTTGTTCAAGACCTGCTTGCTCTGCCGCACTGTTTGTTTCTACTCCGGTTATCATTACACCGATAGCAGGCAACGCAAACATTTGCTTCATACGTTCATCTACTTGTGACAAAGCTATTCCTAAATATGGCCTTGGGGTAGTGCCCTCTTCCAACAGTAATTTTAAAATATCTAAAGCTTCATTGGATGGTATCGCATATCCCATTCCTTCTATATAAAAAGATATGGCCTTAGCAGTGTTGATACCAATAACTTCGCCATTAATATTAGCAAGTGCGCCACCACTGTTTCCGGGATTGATAGCCGCATCTGTTTGCAAAACATTTAATGTGCGCCCATCTACTGTAATTTGACGGTTAATAGCACTTATTATACCTCTGGTGGCTATTTGACCTGCACCCATAGGATTACCAATTGCCACTACCTCATCTCCGGCAAGCATACTATCAGAATCACCAAAGGTTGCAACATGGTATTCTTTGCCTGCTAAAGCAGAGCGGGGCACAGAAACTACTGCTAAATCTGCGTGCCAATCTCCACCTATAAAAGTGGCCTCTACCTGATATTCATCATCCAGAGAAATATAGATACGCGCAGCATGATCCACAACATGATTATTGGTGGCTATATACACAAAATTTTCGTCTTTAGAAAAAATTATCCCGGACCCGGACCCGGGGTGATATGTCTGTTGACGGAAACGATTTGTAGTAGGTACTTCTATGTTAATACTTACTACAGAACCGGATACTGCTTGAACAACTCCTGTAATATTACTTACCCGTACGTCTAAAGGAATTGTTTCTGTATCTTGTTCCTCAAATAAAAATGCGATGGGATCTCCTTCTAATTGCTGATAATAATTTACATTAGCAGTAGATGGTACTTGAATACGACCAAGGTTAAAACCTATGCTTAACCCTAACCCCAAACTACCTCCACCAAGTATAGATATAATAGCCACTACAACAACTAAACGTTTAAAAGTTTTCATAAAGCCCTTCCTTTCATAATTTTGTAAGACTACTATATCAAGAGATGTTGAACAAATTGTGTCTAAAATGTTAATTTTAATTATTCACTACAAAAAAGATAAATTTCAACTTTGTAAATTTTTTAAGAAAAAAATAAAATAATTGTTGACAAAATAAAATAATAATGTTATAGTTCTGTCACAGGAAAGGAGTGGCCAACTTTGAAGGCAACAAAAGTAACCGAATTCGGAAAATTTATGAGAGCGTTAAGAGCAGAAAGAACTGAAACGCAAGAAGATACAGCTAAAATTTTAGGATGCACAAAATCATATTTATCAACTATTGAATTAGGCAAGCAACCCATCCCTTCCGGATGGATAGAAAAAATAATACAAGCTTACGAACTAAACGAACCTATTGCAAATAAGTTAAAATTATCGGTTTTAGATATTACCAAAACAGTTAAGATAGATACAGATAACTTGTCTATAGGCAAAAAGCATTTGGCAATAAATATGGCAGGTAAAATTGAGCATATGCAAGATGGCGAAGTAAGTGAAATTAATGAAATTTTAAGAAAAATTGAAGGTCATGATATGTCTGCTATGGGAGGATGGGAAACACAAGAGTTTAGATTATTAGTTGGGGACGGGAGCTACGCTTCAAATAGTGAAATTTATCCGCAAAGTATGTTTGTGTACTTTATAGGATACAAAGGTGAAGATGGAGTATTGGTAGACTGTAGAAACAGCCCTAAAAAAATATGCTTAGTTTGCGAAAATAAAGAAAAAGCTCCCAAAATACAGAAAGAATGGTATAATATTAAGCCATGTACAGTTATTAGCACAAGGGCAACTGTTAACAACATAAGAGGTCTTGTAAACAGCAGATTATTTAACGCCGAATTATTAAAAACAGGGCTAAATATTAAAAATGATGAACAAAAACTTTTTGATAAATACTTGAGTAAAATGGTTTTGAAAGGGGCTTTTGGAGAAATTGAGTTTAATAGAGTAAAGTGGTGGTTTAAAGGGACTGTAGCGTTTGATGGACACAAAGTAGAGGTTAGGATAGATAAACGTAAAGACGGCGAAAAATTTTTTGGAATAATATATGATAGTTTAACAGAGATGCTACAAAAGTTTAAAGAAGAATTATGCTTAAAGCATTTGGATCACAAAGATGCAACATTGGTTTTTAATACAGAAGTGGTTACAAAAGAAAACGTATTATCAGAAATAAGGCCAGCAAAAATTGAATGTATATGTGAATATGGTTATAGTGTAGAATTTAATTTTAGAGGCGTACCTTTTGCCGGGGCTTTTATAAATTTGATCAAGAAGGAAGATGAAAAAGAAGATATCAAAATAGTTGGATTTTATATGAGCCTAAATAATTCTTGAAATCAAATAAGAAATAAGATTAAAAAGATAAGAGGTTAGTAATAAATGGATATATTATCACAGGGATTATCAAAGTTAAAGGCACTTAGTATACCTATTTTAATATTGATTGTGTGGTTAATGGCCGGTGACTCTTTCCGTCCCGCTATATTGCCATCATTTGAAAGCACAATGCAAGCACTTATAGACTCAATTGAAAATGGAATGATGATAGATGCTTGGCTGCACTCAATGAATAGGATAATGATAGCAACATTAATTAGTGTAAGTATAAGTGTCCCGTTAGGGCTATTAAGCAGAAGTTTTAAAATAGTAAAAGAAATTGTTATGCCATTTACAAATTTCATGAGATATATTCCGGTAACTACATTTTATCCATTATTAATTGTATGGTTGGGCATAGATGAAGAAATGAGAATAGCATTTTTGTTTGTAGCAACATTCTTTGTGTTCTTTCCATCAGTTATGTTGATTTTAGAAAATATAAACAACAGCTTAATAGAAAAGGCATTAACAAGCGGTGCAAATAAATGGAAAATGATGATACATGTATATATACCGGCAGCATCACCATTATTATGTAAATCGTTTCTTTCGATGCTTAGTGTTGGATTTACATACATGATTATTGCAGAAACAGTAAATCCAAGGCATGGGCTTGGTTATCTAATGCTGATAGGCAGCGCAAGAGGACGCACAAACTTAGTATTTGCAGCAATTTTAGTAACCATATTAACAGGTGCCATAATTGATATAATAGGAAGTTTTATTATAAAAAAAGCATTTAGGTGGCATTTTGAAAGCACTAAACAAAGTGTGTAAAGGGCGAAAAATATGATTGTTGTAGATAATATCACAATAAAATTTGGAAATAAGGTTATATTTGAAAATTTTACAGCAAAGTTCTCAGATTTGGATATTTACTGTATTGTTGGGAAAAGTGGATGCGGAAAATCCACTTTGCTTAGAGCAATAAGTGGTTTGCTAAAACCAAGTGCCGGGCAGATAATAGTAAATGATAAAGTAGTAAAAAAGCCCTCGGCAGAAATAGCTGTTATGTATCAAAGATATGAAAATTATCCCTGGTTATCGGTGTTGGATAATACGTTGTTTCCTGTTAAAATGCAAAGGAAAATTACTAATGCAGATAAAGATAGGGCAGTGGATATTTTAGAAAGGTTTGGATTAGCTGATGATTTAAAAAAGCTACCTCACGAATTAAGCGGAGGCATGAACCAAAGATTGGCAATGGCAAGCGTTATAATGAATAATCCGCCTGTATTGCTAATGGATGAACCTTTGAGTGCTTTAGACCCGGAAAATAGAGAAAAGCTTCAAGATTTTCTGTTAGAGTTTAATAATGGAGATAATCAGATTATAATAGTAACGCATTCTATGGAAGAAGCAGAAAAATTGAGTAAAGGGAAAATTTTAAAACTGTAAACTCAAAAAGGAGGCGGGGAAAAATGCCTATAAAAAAATTGTTTATTAAAGAAGATGACAGTCCTAAGAAAATGAATGACGTGGATGTAATGGAAATTTTAGCAAGCATCCCTGATGTCAGTGATTATGAAGGGCAAGGAGAATATAATCTAATTGCAGCAAATATGGACGGGGTAGAGACTGTAGAAGATGTATATTCTAAATTCGATATGACAGATAACAAAATTTATGAAGTTGTGCCCTATATTGATAGCCTTCCCAACACTATGGACACAGTATCAAAAAAGACAACATTGCTAAATCTTTTGCAAAATGCTGCTAAACTTGATCTTGCTGATTTGGTTGACAATGCTGATAAATGTCTTGATGCCTTAAAATCTGCCCGTGGAATTGTAATTGAAAAAAGTGCATCTACAGTTCAGGATATGGAAGAGATAATAGCAATGAAAAGACGAGAAATTGAAACATTAAGATCAAATATTGAGGTTGAAATGGCAAGATGCGACAGGCAAGTAGCACTTTATGATGAAGAGTCAGACAAGATTAGGGTCATTAAAAATCATATTGTATAAATAAGGAGGAATTGTCATGAATGGTATTTTCATAATAATTGGTGTAGTTATAGTTTTATTGTTGATATTAACTCCAATGGGCAGAACTATTGCCAGGAGTGCAAAAAATTTGTTTCTTGCAGATGCTATGTCAAATCCAAAAGCTGCAAAAGCTGTATTCTTAACTGCAATTGAAGATGCTCAAAAAAAGAAAGCTCAGGTAGCAGACTTGCACCATAAATTATCCGGTAGGCTTATAGAAGCTGATAGAAATATGAAAGATGTAAACAAAGAATTGGAAAACACTGTAAGTAAAATGGAACGTGTAGTTGCATCAGGAGGTTCTGACGAAGATTTAAGCTTATTAAACGATAAAAGACTGTCACTTCTGCAAAGGCAAGAATCTATCAATAATATTCTTATTGAGTTAAAGCCCAGGGTAGAAGAAGCAGCAGAGGCACAAAGATTGCTTGATGCAGAAGTTAGGAAGTTGAAAGAGCAAAAAGACCTTAAAATAGCAGAGATGGAGACAGCAAAAGCCATAGCGGATACATACAAACAATTGGATGGAATTGATGTATCTGCAACGGGCAAACTTCTTGAAAAGTTTAACGATAACCTTGCGACTGTTAAAAGAAGTGCAGATGGCGGCAGAGCAGTACATGAAAATAAATTAGAAACCAGAGAAGCGCATATGAATAAAAGATTGGCAGCACTTGAAGGTGACGAGTTTATACGGCAGTTAAAAGCTAAGCATGATAATAGTAACGCCCCAAACAGTAACAACCCAAACTAGTTTTGCAGCTATAGTAAAAGTTGTGATAGTTTATATATGAGAAATATGAGAGGAGAATGGTTATGAGAGCTTTACATCGTTTGACTCCCTTGGCGAAATGTTTAATTGTAGGGGTAACAGTTTGTTGTGTAGCAGGCGGCTTGTATTTTGCAGGATTGTTTGATGATATACTTCCCGGTTCAAATGGGTCTGAAACAAACGTAACATCATCAGTAAGTGGAGAGCAATCGAGTACAAGTACTGCTACAGGAACCGGTAGCGCACCCATCCAAGCTCCGGCAGATAGAACAATTAGGATTTCATTAGACGAGTGGGTTGGATGGAAAAATTTATTGGATGCTAACGGTGGTCTTAGGACACAGCCCGGATCAATATATTACAACCTTGGCCTTGACATTGAATTTGTAATAATTAACGATGCTGACCATTCATCTTCTGCATTGATTGCCGGAAGTATAGATGGAGCAGGATATACAATTAACCGCTACGCATTCTTGTTTGATCAATTTGTAGAAAATGGCCTAAACCCGGTTTATATTGGAACATTGTATGCCTCTACCGGTGGTGACGGTGTTATTGCAAGAGAACAGTTTGCAAGCATTGAGTCATTGTATGGACAACGGATAGGTGTTGCCAGATTTAGTGAGGCAATGGCTTTGATGGATTGGTTAATTGCTCAGTCCAGTTTAACAAATGAGCAAAAAGCAACAATGAGAAACGATTTGGTTATGTTTGACAGTCCGGATGATGCAGCAAGAGCATTCTTTGCTGGACACTTAGAAGCCGCTGTAACATGGCAGCCTTACTTGAGCCAGGCTCAAGAAGCACCGGGTACACACCTTCTGTTCTGCACAACTCATGCAACAAACTTAATTACAGGCGGATTGGTATTTGACTACGGTTTTGTTCAAGCTAACGAAGATCTTTTGGTAAACCTGATGCAAGGAGCAATTGATGCAAAAGACATGTACTTGGTAGAATTATCAGTTATTAGAGCATCCATGCCAATGTTTTCTTTGGAAAGTGACGCTTCTATAATTGAAATGGCCGGAGATGCCACCCTATTAACAGCAAGGGATATGAGAGACAGTATACAAGGTATAGACCAGTTGTTATTTGCAGAAATGGCTGATATATGGGCATATCGTGGAGAGCAAGCAAATAGGGCAAACGCAGACATTGCATTTACAAATAGAATTGTTAATAGGTTGGAACTAGAGCAAATAGATGTACTTGCACAACCTGTAGGCCCTGCATTTACAGAAGAAGAAAGAGGCCAGGTTCGCGATCAGGCGGAACAAGGACATCGAATAGCAAGTTTGCTGACCATGAGGGCAGATATCCGCTTTGAGCCAAACACGGCTGTTATACTGCAAGACGGTAGCTTTTCGGCAATTGAAAGCTTTGTAGATACAGCAACTCTTATCAATGGTTCAATTATCCTTATCGAAGGTAATGTAGCAAATATTGCAGGTGATGCAGATAATACACCATTTGCAGTGCAGTTATCCTACGAGCGTGCTAGAGAAGTTGCCCGCCAAATGCAGTTAAGGGGCATTGATCCAAACAGAATGGTTATTGCAGGCAATGGTATCGAAAACCAAATTGCTTCAAATGATACAGAAGATGGACGCATTTTAAATCGCAGAACAGACGTAAGCTTCATAATAATGGAGTAATACATGTTAAAAGCTGTATTTCAAGAAATATATTTACGATTATTTCAATTTAAAACGTGCTCAATCGGTGACAAAATGTTATCGGTTGGGCACGTTGTTTTTATGGCATCATCCTTCCAAGCGCATGCTATTTTCACAAAGTAGTGGGGCTTGGGTACGCAAAAAGGCGTGCAGGGAGTCAACCCTATAGGTTGAAATCACCCACACGCCCAATTATCATAAAACGAAAACAATATGTAAAAGGACTCAAACATCAAGCACACCTATAAATCCATCTGCATAATATACATCAACTCTAATCCCGCCGCCTTTTCGCGCCTTTCTTGTATTACAAGCGTAAATAGAGTATAATGCCTATTGCTACAGCGATAGGTTTACCTGTGTTTGTAGTGCGGATGATGCGCTACATCATCCCTGCAAGCGTCGGTTGGTGGTGGTACACTTTCCGAACGCTGTAGTAGTATTTATACTGCAAGCTAAACTTGTGTAAACAAATAGTAACATGAACTTGTAAATTTTGCAAGTGCTTAAACGCCGTTTGAAATATAAGCGGCGTTTTTTAAATCCTTTTTGACATATTTCCTCCCCTTGCGTATAATAATAATTGAATTTTTATACGGCAGATTATAAGCTAAAATGCAAAACACAAATTTGGAGGTTATCACGATGAGAGATAATGTTATGGATATTAATGCATTGCCGTCACTACTGTTTAGACTGTTTTCTACAGCCAAAGTCAGCGTTTCGGAGATAGACGGAGGACTTCATGTAATGCCCATAAAAGAAGAAAATTCAATTGACGGTCTTATTGGCATACTTGCTGATTATCCCGAAATGTCAGTTGATAAATTTTTAGAACGCATGAGAGCCGACAAGGAGCTAGACCGATGAAAGTTTATGTATTGGATGCTTGTGCGCTCATGGCTGTTTTATACAGAGAAAAAGGCGCAAGCGTGGTTAAAGCGGCATTTGATGAAGCAGACAAGGGCAAAGCAAAGATTATCATGCACAAGGCAAATCTTCTCGAAGTTTATTACGATATTTTGCGAAATCTCGGCAAGGAAAAGGCAGATGCTATAATATCCGAAATAAAGAAGCGTCCCATCAGCTTCAATGCGGAAATAACTGATGAAATTTTTATAGAAGCCAGTCGGCTAAAATCATCATATAAAATTTCATTTGCAGATTCTTTTGCACTGGCACAGGCGTTGATTTCAGGTGGCTCGCTGTTGACTTCCGACCATCATGAGTTTAATGTGATTGAGGGCAAGGAAAGTATACATTTTGCGTGGATCCGTTGACATTATATGAGATTTTTATTAATGGACAAACCGCAAAACTTATTCCATCAAAAACGCACCCTCTATCTTGAGTATAAGACAGTAGGTGCGTTTTTGTTCATCAAACTTCATGTAATTTAGAATGCACAAGGCTTCAACCAAACCGGCGCATTAAATTTGTATTGGAATATCTATATCATATGAGGTAAAATGCTTTTGAAAGGTTGGTGAAGGAATAATGATAACAGATTTACCCAAGTATCCCGTGTTTCAAGAAGGGATAAACCGTGCGCCCAGCCGTGGCTTTCGCTTAACTAAAGCACAGGCCGAAACAGCATTAAGAAATGCCCTCAGATATGTACCGGAAAACTTGCACGAAGCTTTGGCGCAAGAGTTTATGGAAGAGCTTGTAACGTATGGCAGGATTTATGCCTATCGCTTTCGCCCTCCCGGTAGGATTTATGGCAAGCCCATTGACGAATATCAGGGGCAGTGCCTGGCCGGAAAAGCATTTCAAGTAATGATCGACAATAATTTAGACTTTGCAACAGCTTTATATCCCTATGAGCTGGTGACGTATGGAGAAACAGGCAGCGTGTGTTCTAACTGGTTGCAATATAGGCTTATAGTAAAGTATCTGCAAGAGCTTACAGAACACCAAACACTTGTAATTTCAAGTGGACATCCCTTGGGGCTATTCCCATCTAAGCCTGATGCCCCGCGTGTTATTATCACAAATGCCCTGATGGTTGGCATGTTTGATAATATTCATGATTGGGAAATTGCCCAGCAAATGGGGGTTTCTAATTATGGACAAATGACCGCAGGCGGCTGGATGTATATTGGCCCACAGGGCATTGTTCACGGAACTTACAATACCTTATTAAATGCAGGAAGGATTAAACTTGGCCTGTCAAATGATGCAGATTTAAAAGGGATCCTTTTTGTGTCCAGCGGACTTGGC
>WQVX01000012.1 GCA_009785615.1 Defluviitaleaceae bacterium
AGGGTCAAACAATCATCATGTTAATGACTTTATGCGCAACCTTCAAACCCTTATTGTCAGCTTTGATGAATTCATAATTGATGGTGACTATAATGTTAGCCCGGAAGAAAGAATAACCCTAATTAACAACCTACTTGATAAGGTAGTGGGAGGATTGCCGCAGGGTAATAATGATAACCAACAGGCACCGGTTGATGCTGTTAAAGTTGTTATAAATAACATGCGACCACAACTTGATGAAGGTATTGCATCAGAGTTAAGCGCACCTAGCTCAAAAGAAGCACCAAGTATAAGCGAATCAAGAATTGGTGATTTTGATGCCTATAGTGTTGAAACTGATTATGACCACCTTAATCAAGACAACGACTCTACTCAAATCGATGAGTATGATCAAGACAACACGACTGTTACGGATGATGGATACGATGGCAAAGACACGGATTCTAAAGATCAAGATGGTATAGCTGTAGACATTGACATTCATCAAAATGATACTCCAGACGATTTAGATGATTCAGACGATTCCGACAGTGAAAGCCAAGAAAGTGATGCAGATGATTCCGACAACGAAAGCCAGGATAACGATGCAGATGATTCCGACAGTGAAAACCAAGAAAGTGATGCAGATGATTCCGACAGCGAAAGCCAGGATAACGATGCAGATGATTCCGACAACGAAAGCCAGGATAACGATGCAGATGATTCCGACAGCGAAAGCCAGGATAACGATGTAGATGATTCCGACAACGAAAGCCAGGATAACGATGCAGATGATTCCGACAGCGAAAGCCAGGATAACGATGTAGATGATTCCGACAACGAAAGCCAAGATAACGATGCAGATGATTCCGACAGCGAAAGCCGGGAGAGCGATTCAGACGATTCCGACAGCGAAAGCCGGGAGAGCGATTCAGACGATTCCGGTAATGAAAGCTGGGATAACGATTCCTCAGATTCTACTGAACCCGTTGAAGAAGTGTAATAAAGCAAACATGTAACTAAAACAAAGAGCATCTCTCATAATTGAGGTGCTCTTTGTTTTACAAAAATAAAATAACCGAATACCCGTTTATGGGCGTAACCGGCACCCTTATTGCAAGCAGGAAGAGAGGGCAACCGATAACAAAATGAGACCGGTTGGGGGGAGTAGTGATGACGAAAAATTAACATTACAAAAAAATTTCCACGTAACCCTTGCCAAGGAACGAATTACGGTATATAATGCCGTAGCGTACGACAGTGTGTGACATCTGGAGCCATGAAGCGGGAGGTTGCTAATATCAGTTGATATTAGGTTTTTCCGTTAGCGATGTACGGCCAAGAGCCGGACGGGAAGTCACTGTATAATATTCTGCGTGTTGCAGCACCTCAGCCTATAATTGAGGGTTGCATTTGCGTGTGTGTGTGATCACTTGTGACACGCCCGGGGAAGTGTACAGTTTCGACTTATCGCAATTACACTCTGTAACTATGGTACAGCAGTTTGCTAATTGATGCGAAAAGGAGGAACATTTTTTTATGAATAGCCAAAAAATCAGAATCAACTTAAAAGCTTATGATCATAAGTTGATTGATCAGTCTGTGGCCCAAATTATAGAAACAGCAAAGCGTACAGGGGCAAAAATATCCGGCCCAATACCTTTGCCTACTAAAAAAGAAATTGTAACTATATTGCGGGCGGTGCATAAATACAAAGATTCCAGAGAACAGTTTGAAATGCGCACCCACAAACGGTTGATTGATATTTTGATGCCAACACCAAAAACCGTTGATGCACTAACCAGATTGGATTTACCTGATGGTGTAGACATCACATTGAAGATTATGTAAGGGACCGGAGGTATAGTAAGAACATGGAAAAAGCGATTCTTGCAAGAAAGATAGGCATGACACAAATCTTTGCCGAAGATGGCACCCTTATTCCTGTAACGGTGTTGGAAGCCGGACCATGCCCGGTAGTGCAAAAGAAAACTGTTGAAAATGACGGCTATAGTGCGTTGCAAGTAGGTTTTGGTTCTCTTAGGGCAAAACTTGCTAACAAACCATTAAAAGGTCATTATGAAGCTCGCTTGGGAAGCACAAACGCTACTCCAAACAAAGTACTTAGAGAGTTTAGGCTTAATAATCCTGATCAGTTTGAAGTTGGGTCTGAGATAAAAGCAGATGTCTTTAATGTTGGTGAGTTTGTAGATATCAGCGGTGTTTCTAAAGGAAAAGGGTACCAAGGTGCCATTAAGCGTCATGGTCAGCATAGAGGGCCTATGACTCACGGCTCCAAGTATCATCGTGGTTTAGGTTCTATGGGCCCCGGTACTACGCCCGGTAGTGTTAAAAAAGGCAAAAAAATGCCAGGGCACATGGGTGCTAAAAAGGTGACAGTGCAAAATCTTGAAATAATACAAGCGGATGGAGAAAAAAATCTTCTGCTGGTTAGAGGTGCGGTTCCCGGTGTGCGCGGCGGCCTGTTGACAATAAAGAGTACCGTTAAAAAGAACTAATTTGGCGTCAAAAGGAGTGAAACAATATGGCCACAGTGGCTGTATACAACATGAAAGGCGAACAGACCGGCAGTATGGACGTATCAGATGATATCTTTGGCATACCGGTTAATGAACATGCAGTGCATATGGCAGTGGTTCAGTATTTGGCTAACCAGCGTCAGGGCACAAAAGGGACTAAAACTCGTGCAGAAGTACGGGGCGGCGGTCGTAAACCATGGCGTCAAAAGGGTACCGGACGCGCCAGGCAGGGTTCCACAAGATCCCCTCAATGGACAGGCGGCGGCGTAGTATTTGCACCAAAAGCACGGGATTATTCCATTAAGCTTAACAAAAAGCAAAAAAGACTTGCTTTAAAATCTGCACTTTCTGCAAAACTTAAAGACAACAAACTCATTGTAGTTGACTCTCTTACATTTCCGGAAGTTAAAACAAAGGAAATGGTGAAAGTTTGTCAAAACCTTAAAACAGACAATGCATTGGTGGTACTTGATAGTGTGGATCGTAATGTGATCCTTTCAGCTCGTAATATTCCGGGGCTTAAAACTGCCGGGGTTAACACCATCAATGTATATGACATTTTAAAACATGACACCTTTGTGGTGACGAAAGAAGCCGTTGCTCAAATGCAGGAGGTGTATGCATAATGGCTAATTTACAATATTACGACATAATCAACAAGCCGTTGATGACGGAAAAAAGCATGTCACTGGTTGAAAGCGGTAAATATTCTTTTTACGTTCATCCTCAAGCTACTAAAACACAAATAAAAGAAGCAGTAGAAAAAATGTTTGACGGCGTAAAGGTTAAGTCGGTTCATACAATGCTGACAACTCCAAAAAAACGTCAACGCCGTGGATTTGCTCCCGGTAAGACTGTAAGGAAAAAGAAAGCTATTGTAGCTTTAACTCCTGAAAGTCGCGAAATTGAATTGTTCCCGGGTTTATAATCTAAAGTTATAATAAGGTAGTTCTAAAGAGGTGAAATGTTATGGGCATAAAAAGATACAAACCGTATACGCCTTCAAGAAGGCAAATGACTGTTTCGGATTTTGCAGAGGTTACAAAAAAGACACCTGAGAAGAGCCTTGTGGTTCATCTTAAAAAGCATTCCGGGCGCAACGGACAAGGTAAAATTACTGTTCGTCACAGGGGTGGCGGCGCGAAAATCAAATACCGCTTAGTAGATTTTAAACGTCTCAAAGATGGCGTACCGGCGAAGGTTGCGGCCATTGAGTATGATCCTAACCGCACAGCATATATTGCCCTTCTTCATTATGTTGATGGAGAAAAAAGCTACATTTTGGCTCCGCATGGCCTTAAAGTAGGCGATAAAGTGATGAGTGGCATAGAAGCGGAAATTAGAGTAGGTAACTCTTTACCTATGAAAAATATCCCTGTGGGCACAGAAATTCACAATATCGAAATGAAATTGGGCAAAGGTGGCCAAATGGTAAGATCTGCCGGAAACGTAGCTCAGCTTATGGCTAAAGACGAGAAATATGCTACTGTACGTCTGCCTTCCGGAGAAATGCGCCTTGTGCCTGTCAACTGTCGTGCTACTATAGGCCAAGTAAGCAATTTAGATAAAGAGCTTGTTAATGTAGGTAAAGCTGGCACAAAGCGTCACATGGGTATCAGACCAACAGTTCGTGGTTCTGTTATGAATCCTAACGATCACCCACATGGCGGCGGTGAAGGACGTACTCCAATTGGACGTACTGCCCCCAGTACTCCTTGGGGCAAGCCTGCATTAGGGTATAAGACTCGTAAAAAGAATAAGGCTTCTAATAAGTACGTAGTCCGCAAGCGCGGTAGCAAGTAGTAAAGGGGTCGCACATGAGTAGATCATTAAAAAAAGGACCGTTTATAGATGACCATTTAATGAAAAAAGTGGTTGAAATGAATAATAACAGCAATAAATCAGTTATCAAAACCTGGTCAAGAAGATCCACTATTTTCCCGGATATGATTGGGTTGACTATTGCTGTGCATGATGGCCGCAAACATATCCCTGTTTATATCACAGAAGATATGGTTGGTCATAAACTTGGTGAATTTGCCTCAACCCGTACTTATAGGGGTCATGGCAAAGATGCCGAAAAGAGGTCAAAGGTAAGGTAGTAAAAATCCTCGAAAGAATAGCAATATAGGAGGAACATTATGGCTAGAGGCCACAGAAGTCAAATTAAAAAGGAGCGTAATGAGGAAAAGAGAGAAAAGCGTCCTCATGCAATCCATAAATATGCTCGCATTTCGGACCGTAAGGCTCGTATAGTATTGGAGCAAATAAAAGGCAAAAATGTAGGTCAAGCACTAGGTATCTTGAAATATTCTCCAAGATATGGCGCATTGTTAATTGAAAAAGTACTAAAAAGTGCCATAGCTAACGCAGAGCATAATCAAGATATGGATGTTTCCAAATTATTTGTGGAAGAAGCTATTGCTAACCAAGGCCCAACATTTAAGCGGATGCAGCCAAGGGCTAGAGGTATGGCTTACCGCATCAATAAAAAGACCAGTCATATCACAGTAATACTTAATGAGCGGAAGGTGAAATAATGGGCCAAAAGGTAAATCCACATGGATTGCGTTTGGGTATTGTTAAAGAATGGGATTCTGTTTGGTATGCGGAGAAAGACTTCAGCAAATTCTTGCTTGAAGATCATAACATTCGCCAGTTTTTATATAAAAAACTGCAAAAGGCCCGTGTATCCCGTATCGTTATAAAACGGACAACAGACAAGGTCAAAATTACCCTTCATACGGCTACGCCGGGTATTGTTATAGGGCGTAATGGGCAGGCCATTCAAGAGCTTACTCAAGACTTGCAAAAATTTCTGGGTACTAAAGTGGATGTAAATATCCAAGAAATTAAGCGTCCGGAGCTGGATTCAAAATTGGTGGCAGAAGATATTGCCCGCCAGTTGGAAGATCGCGTTACCTTCCGTCGTGCTATGAGACAGGCAATGAACCGTGCTATGAAGATGGGCGCTAAAGGTATTAAAACCGCAGTATCCGGGCGTTTAGGCGGTGCAGATATTGCCCGTACAGAGCATTATCATGAAGGTACAATCCCTCTGCAAACTTTACGTGCAGATATTGATTATGGATTTGCAGAAGCAGATACTACCTATGGCAAGCTTGGTGTAAAGGTTTGGATTTACAAAGGTGAAGTGCTTCCGCACAAAGCCAGAAAGGAAGGTGCGAATAACGATGTTGATGCCAAAAAGAGTAAAAAGGCGTAAACAGTTTCGTGGTCGCATGAAAGGCAGAGCATTGCGGGGCAGTACTATTACCTATGGTGATTATGGCCTTGTAGCAATGGAACCAAGCTGGATAACTGCCAATCAAATTGAAGCTGCTCGTATTGTTATCAATCGTACAATGCGCCGCGGTGGTAAAGTATGGGTTAAAATTTTCCCGGACAAACCGATTACAGAAAAACCTGCGGAAACACGCATGGGTAGCGGTAAAGGATCTCCAGAGTACTGGGTAGCAGTAGTAAAGCCGGGCCGTGTTATGTTTGAGCTTGCCGGAGTTGATGAAGAAGTAGGCCGCAGAGCCTTGCAATTGGCTGCTTACAAATTGCCTATCAAGTGCAAAATAATCTCTAAAAAAGAGCAAAAAGCTCTTGCCGCTGCTCAAGCAGCCGGACAAAATGTAAGCGCACAAAATATAGTTGCGCCTCAAACAGAAATGGAAGGTGAGGGCAATGAAGTCTAAAAAATATCTGGATGGTCTGCGTGATAAAACCGCAGATGAGTTGACAGTGGAACTTACAACTGCAAAAAAAGAATTGTTTAATCTGCGTTTTCAAAATGCGACTAATCAATTGGATAACACAGCACGTATTAGGGAAGTTCGCAAGAATATTGCCCGTATCCAAACTGTTATGACACAACGCAAAAAAAGTTCTTTGTCAATATAAAAGAATATGTTCCTAAAAGGGAGGCATGTAGGTGGAAAACGCCAGAAACCTGCGTAAAACACGCGTAGGGCGGGTTGTAAGCGATAAAATGGACAAAACCATTGTTGTTGCTGTAGAAAACCGAGTAAAACATCCACTAATTGGTAAAATAGTAAAGCGCACCTATAAACTGAAAGCCCATGATGAAGCCAATGAATGTCGTATAGGCGATAGAGTTCGTGTTATGGAAACACGTCCTTTATCTAAAGAAAAACGTTGGCGTCTGGTAACGGTGCTTGAAAAAGCGAAATAAAAGGAGCATGAAATAATGATCCAACAAGAATCCAGACTGGCAGTTGCAGATAACTCTGGTGCAAAAGAACTTTTATGCATTCGTGTTCTAGGCGGCTCCGTTAGAAGATATGGCAATGTAGGCGATATCATAGTCGCTTCTGTCAAAGAAGCAACGCCGGGCGGCGTGGTAAAAAAGGGTGAGGTAGTACGGGCTGTTATTGTTCGCACTGTCAAAGGACTTGGAAGGCCGGATGGTTCCCATATCCGTTTTGATCAAAATGCGGCGGTTATCATTAAAGATGATAAAACTCCTAGAGGTACCCGTATATTTGGTCCCGTTGCCAGAGAATTGCGTGAAAAACAGTTTACCCGTATTATTTCGTTGGCGCCGGAGGTGTTGTAGATGAAAAGTAAACTTAAACGGGGCGACATGGTATCAATCATCGCTGGCAAAGATTTAGGCAAAGAAGGTAAGATATTGTCTGTAGATCGAGCCAAAAATCGGGTGATTGTGGAAGGCATAAACATTATGACCAAACATCAAAAGCCCAATCGCACAAATCAAACCGGTGGTATCGTACGTGTGGAAGCTCCTATTCATGCATCCAACGTAATGTATTTGCATAAAGATAAGCCTACACGTCTTGGCTATAAAGTCGAAGTGTCGGAGGTTAACGGTAAGCGAGTGGTAACCAAAAAAAGGTATGCAAAATCCACAGGCGAGGTAATTGATTAATTGGAGGTTAACCATGACCCGACTCAGAGAGATATATGAGTCCGAAGTAGTTGACGGAATGATGAAAAAATTCGGATATAAAAATAAAATGGCGGTTCCTAAAATTGATAAAGTAGTTGTTAATATCGGTTTAGGTGAAGCTAAAGAAAACGCCAAAGTTTTAGAACATGCTACGGGAGATATGGCTGTTATCACAGGCCAAAAACCAGTTGTAACTAAAGCTAAAAAATCTGTATCTGCTTTTAAATTGCGGGCAGGTATGCCAATCGGCTGTAAAGTGACTCTTAGAGCTGACAAAATGTACAATTTTGTTGATAGATTGATAAATGTGGCTATTCCACGTGTGCGTGACTTTCGTGGTGTAAGCCCGGATTCTTTTGACGGTCGTGGAAACTATACCTTGGGATTGCGGGAGCAATTGATTTTCCCGGAAATCAGCTTTGATAAAATTGACAAAGTTAGAGGTATGGAAGTTGTATTTGTTACCACTGCCAAAACAGATGAAGAAGCAAAAGAACTTCTAGCGTTGTTTGGTATGCCCTTCATTAGAACCGAAAATAGTTAAAGGCAGGTTTAAAGTAGGTTTTAGTTTTTCATTATTAAAATTCAAATGAAAAATTAAACCAATTAGGAGGAACCTAATTATATGGCCAAAAAGTCAATGATTATAAAACAACAGCGTAAGCCCAAGTTTTCAAGCAGGGCATATAATCGCTGCAATATCTGCGGCCGCCCTCACGGCACTTTGCGGAAATATGGCGTATGTCGTATCTGCTTTAGGGAATTGGCGTACAAAGGCCAAATTCCGGGTGTAAGGAAGGCCAGCTGGTAGGCCCCTATTAGAGAAAGGAGGCGCTTTAATGGCAATGTCAGATCCTATTGCGGATATGCTTACACGTATTCGTAATGCAAATTCAGCTAAACACGTAACTGTAGATGTCCCTTCCTCTAAGGTAAAAGTGGATATTGCTTCTATCTTGGTTAAAGAAGGTTATCTAAAAGGTTATGAAATAATAGAAGACGGCGTTAAAAAGACTATGCGCATCACCATCAAATATGGCCGTGATCGTAATGAAAAAGTTATTACTGGTATCAAACGCATTTCCAAACCAGGACTTAGGGTGTATGCAAGTTGTGAGGATATGCCAAGAGTTTTAGGTGGTTTGGGTTGCGCAATCGTATCCACAAACAAAGGTATTATTACTGATAAAGAAGCCCGTAAGTTAGGCGTGGGTGGAGAAGTATTAGCTTTTGTTTGGTAGATATAACTAATGTAATAACAGTATCATAGAGAGGAGCAGACCATGTCACGTATAGGAAAGATGCCAATTTCCGTTCCTAATGGAGTGGAAATTAAAATCGGTGAAGGCAACCTTGTGACCGTAAAAGGCCCAAAGGGAACGCTGGAACGGAGACTTTCAAGCGACATGAACATCGCTTTGGAAAATGGTCAACTAGAAATTAAAAGACCAAATGATTTAAAAAAATATAGAGCACTCCACGGATTGACCCGCACTCTTATCAATAATATGGTAGTTGGAGTCACTGAAGGATATAAAAAAACTTTAGAAATAAATGGTGTAGGATACAGGGCTGCAAAAAATGGTAATAAATTAGCATTAAGCCTGGGTTATTCTCATCCTGTTGAAATGACAGATCCTGAAGGTGTAACATCTGAGGTAGAAGGTACTAACAAAATTATTGTTAGTGGCATTGATAAAGAAAAAGTTGGTCAATACGCTGCCAATATCCGCGAAAAACGTCCACCGGAACCATATAAAGGTAAAGGTATTAAATATGATACTGAACGGATTAGACGTAAAGCAGGTAAAGCAGGTAAAAAGTAAAAGGTAACAACTAAAAACCACGCATGGTACCGTGGTAAAAAAGGAGTGACAATTTATGATACGGAAATATTGCCGCAAAACAGCACGTAAAAAAAGGCATTATCGGTTGCGCAACACTTTATCCGGAACGCAAGAAAGGCCACGTTTGGCAGTATTTAGGTCTAACAAGCATATATATGCTCAAGTGATTGATGACGTAGAAAAGTGTACATTGGCAACATCTTCTACAATGGAAAAATCATTGAGTGCAAATTTGAAATCTACCTCTAATATAGAGGCTGCTAAAGCAGTAGGTGCTGATCTGGCAAAAAAAGCTATGGACAAAGGCATTGATACAGTAGTGTTTGATCGAGGCGGTTTCTTGTTTCATGGCAGAGTAAAGGCACTAGCTGATGCGGCTCGGGAAGCAGGACTTAAATTCTAAGCCGGATGAAGCTTGAAAGGAGAATGGTTTTTGAAAAAAATAGACGCAAGCAGTATGGACCTTAAAGACCGTGTCGTAACCATCAAACGGGTAACTAAAGTGGTTAAAGGCGGACGTACCTTTCGTTTTGCTGCACTGGTAGTGGTAGGTGACGAACAAGGTCATGTAGGTGTAGGCTTGGGTAAGGCAACAGAAATTCCTGAAGCAATCCGTAAAGGTAAAGAAGATGCTAAAAAGAATATGATCTATGTAGAAAAAACTGAACACGATAGCATTCATCATGATATAATAGGCCGTTTTGGTGCTGCAAAAGTGCTTTTAAAACCAGCACCGGACGGAACCGGAGTTATTGCAGGTGGTGCAATGCGTGCGGTATTAGAACTTGCTGGTGTACGTAATATTGTGGCCAAGTCAATTGGTTCTAATAACAAGCATAATGTGGTAAGTGCCACTATAGAAGGTCTAAGTATGCTTAAAACTCCATCTCAAGTAGCTAGATTGAGAGGCAAGCCGATTGAGGAGATTGCTCAATAGCAATAAAAATGATGGATAAAAATTTAGTTAATTGACTAGCTGGAAAGGAAAAAAATCCACATGGCACAACTAAAAGTCACATTGGTTAAATCAACAATCGGTGCGATTCCTAAACATAGAAAGACCGTGGAAGCCTTGGGTTTGAGGAAAATACATTCCTCTAATATCCAGCAAGATAATCCGGCAATCCGCGGCATGTTACATCAAGTACGACATTTAGTGAAGGTAGAATCAGTCTAGTTCTGATGATGGGGTAATGGGGCAAAGTCCCACGGTTTTAGACTTTGACCTGATTTTGACCTTAGGTTTAAAAGGAGGTGCAAGCTATGCACTTAGGAGAACTGAAGCCTGCAAAAGGTGCGACTACCAAGGAGTTCCGAAAAGGGCGTGGTACAGGGTCTGGCAATGGCAAGACATCTGGCAGAGGCCATAAAGGCCAAAAATCACGTAGCGGATCTGGTGGGAAAATCGGCTTTGAAGGTGGGCAGATGCCTTTATACAGACGGTTGCCAAAACGAGGTTTTACTAACCGTAACACTAAAGAAATTGTAGCCATTAATGTGTCGCTACTCAATGTATTTGATGACGGCACCGAAGTTACCATTGAGGCACTGCAAGGCAAGGGCCTTGTATCTAATCCGCGGGACGGTGTAAAACTACTGGGTCAGGGCGATTTAACTAAAAAATTGACCGTTCGTGTTAACCAGTACAGCAAAGCCGCCGCTGAAAAGATTGAGGCTGCCGGTGGCAAAGCAGAGGTGATTTAGTTGTTTAAGGTACTGGCCAACGCATTTAAGGTCAAAGATATACGCGATAAACTTATTTTTGTCTTTTTAGTATTGTTAATCTATCGGATTGGTACTACAATACCACTGCCTGGTATTAATTTACACATGCTGGATTTAGCATTGTATCAAGGTATGGGTGGTCAGGGTACATTCTTCGAGCTTATGATGGGTGGTGGCTATGGCTCAGTTATGGCCATGGGTATCGCACCATACATTACTTCTTCCATTATAATGCAGCTTTTGACAGTTGCGATTCCTAAGTTAGAGCAACTTAAAAAAGAAGGCGAAGAAGGTCGTAAGAAAATTAACCAAATTACGCGTAATCTTGCGGTGGTATTAGCTGTTTTGCAGGGTGGCGCAACTGTGTTTTCTTATGTTAATAACCCTATGGGTATACCGTTGTTTAATCATTCAGGAATTTTGACCTATATTATGGCAACAGTAGCTATGGTTACTGGTACTATATTTATTATGTGGCTTGCAGAATTGCTAACAGAACGCGGTATTGGTAATGGTGCATCTTTTATCATTTTTGCTAATATTTTAGCAGGGATGCCTTTAACTATATATAGTTTGGGGATATTGCTTCAAGGTGATAATATACTGTTAGGTGCAGGAACTCTCTTGCTGATTCTTTTGGTGTTTGCGGCGATTATTGCTTTTGTTGTTTTGGTATCTGAAGGCGAACGTCGTATACCTGTACAATATTCTAAAAAAATGGCAGGACGTATGTTTGGCAATAATTCCTATATTCCGATTAAGGTAAATATTGCTGGTGTTATGTCTATCATTTTTGCCATATCATTATTGCAATTTCCGGTGCAACTTTCCATGTTCTTTCCCAATAACCAAGTTTTGCAAACAATTGCTGGATTTTTAGGCTTGGATCACTGGGTTGGAGTTACCGCTTATGTTGTGATGATTTTCCTCTTTACATTTTTTTATACATCATTTGCCGTCAATCCAGTGGAAATGGCAGAGAATATGAAGAAAAATGGTGGTTTTATTCCGGGTATAAGACCCGGTAAACCAACTAGTGATTATATTCAGCGTATTGTGGATCGCTTATCTTGGATAGGGGCAGTCTGTTACAGTTTAATTGCAATTGTACCTGTAGGATTCCAATGGGTTACCGGTGTAGACACCGGGTTTGGTGGAACTACTTTGTTGATTGCTACAGGCGTGGCGTTAGAATTTATTAAACAATTAGAATCCCAGCTTTTGATGCGACATTATAAGGGCTTCTTGAGCTAGTGGGGGAACATCTTGAGTATCTTTATCAAGAATGACGGACAGATTCAAAAGATGCGGGTTGCAAGTAAAATTGTAGCCGAAACCCACCAATTGATGGAAAAGAATATCCGTCCAGGTATAGCTACAAAAGAGTTAAATGCTATAGCTGAAGAATATATCCGCAGTCAAGGGGCAGTGCCTTCATTTTTAGGCTATAAAATGACAGGTGAAGGTTTTCCCGCCGCTATTTGCGTATCAATTAATGAAGAAGTGATACACGGTATTCCTAGTTTAAGGAGATTAAAAAACGGGGATATTGTAAGTATTGACATTGGCGCATACATTGATAAATTTCATGGCGATGCAGCCCGTACCTATCCGGTAGGAAATGTCTTGCCGGATAGGCAATTGCTGATAGATGTTACAAAGCAAAGTTTTTTTGAAGCTATGACCTATGTTCGGCATGGACGTCATCTTCATGAACTTTCTGCTGCTGTGGAAAATTATGTGCAACGATACGGATTTACTGTAGTTCGAGAGTTTTGTGGACATGGTATTGGGCGAAAAATGCATGAGGATCCTCAAATTCCTTTTTACAAACAGCAGAGCAGAGGCCCGCGGTTGCAAAAGGGTATGGTTCTTGCAATAGAACCTATGGTTACTGCTGGCAAGGCGGATATACGGATTCTGGATGATAACTGGACTGTAGTCACCAAAGACGGAAAATGTGCAGCACATTACGAAAATACCATCCTGGTTACTGACGGTGAGCCTGATATTTTAACAATGGTTTAGATTTTGGAGTGCGCTATGCAGATAGGACAGGTAGTGTTTTCGAAATGCGGACGAGATAAAGACAGAGCTTTTGTAGTACTGTCGGTAGAAGGTGAATATGTTTTTTTGGCGGACGGACAACTACGCCCCCTCAATAAGCCTAAGAAGAAAAAGGTGAAGCATACGCAGCCAACTAATACTGTTTTAGTATTGGAAAAGCAAGGGTTAGCAACCATGGGGGGAATAACGGACGCTGATATTCGTAAATGGTTGTTACCGTTTAGAGTGAGTATGGATCGAGTAAATGAGGAGGTAAGTAATTGCCTAAAGACGACGTAATTGAGGTAGAAGGTAAGGTAGTAGAAAAACTTCCTAATGCCATGTTCCAGGTAGAGTTGGAAAACGGCCACCAGATACTGGCGCACATATCCGGTAAACTGCGGATGAACTTTATTCGTATCATCCCCGGCGATAAGGTGCTGATAGAGATGTCGCCCTATGATTTGACTAAGGGTCGGATCATCTGGCGGGATAAGTGATACTGGCATGTCATCGTGTGCCAAAAAAAGGAGATAAAGAAATGAAAGTGAGGCCGTCAGTAAAGCCCATATGTGAAAAATGCAAAATCATAAGGCGTAAGGGCGCAGTAAGGGTGATTTGCGAAAATCCCAAGCATAAACAAAGACAAGGATAACAAAAAGGAGGTGTAAGAATGGCACGTATAGCCGGCATCGACTTACCAAGAGAAAAACGTGTAGAAATTGGATTAACCTATATTTTTGGAATAGGACGCTCTAGTGCTACACGCATTGTAAAGGAAGCTAAAGTAAACCCGGACACAAGGGTACGAGACCTTACTGATGACGAAGTAATTCGTATTCGTGAAGTAATTGACAGTTCCCAAATGGTTGAGGGTGATCTAAGGCGGGAAGTTGCTCTTAATATAAAACGCCTTGTAGAAATAGGCTGTTATAGAGGTATAAGACATCGCAGAGGATTGCCAGTTAGGGGTCAGCGCACCAAAACCAATGCACGGACCAGGAAGGGCAAAGCCAGGACTGTCGCTAATAAGAAGAAGTAATGTAAAGGAGTAACCACATGCCAAAAAAAGCGGCAAGAAAGACGACTTCCCGCAGAAGGCGCGATAGGAAGTTTGTGGATCGTGGCCAAGCTCATATACAGTCGTCATTTAATAATACTATTGTAACCATTACAGATGCAGCGGGTAACGCGCTATCTTGGGCATCAGCAGGGCAAATGGGTTTTAGAGGTTCTCGTAAATCTACCCCATATGCGGCTCAAATGGCAGCCGATACAGCGGCCAATGCAGCGCGAGAATATGGCTTGAAAATGGTAGAAGTTTTTGTAAAAGGGCCCGGTAGTGGACGTGAAGCGGCTATTCGCGCTTTGCAAGCTGCCGGACTTGAGGTAACTATGATAAAAGATGTAACGCCGGTGCCTCATAATGGTTGCAGACCGCCTAAACGCAGAAGAGTATAATGATAAATATAGGATTTACTAACTAGGAGGTTAGTGGATGGCAAGATATACCGGCCCTGTGTGCAGGCTTTGCCGCAGAGAAGGCGAAAAATTGTTCATAAAAGGGGAAAAGTGTAACAAAAATTGTTGCCCAATTAATAAAAGGGCTTTTGCACCTGGTCAACATGGCACATCCCGTAAAAAAATATCGGAATATGGTCAGCAATTGCGTGAAAAACAGAAAGCCAAGCGAATTTACGGTATTTTAGAGACACAGTTTCGTAACTATTTTGAAATGGCAGAACGTATGAAAGGCATAACCGGTGAAAATTTGCTGCGTTTGCTGGAAATGCGTTTGGACAATGTTATGTATAGGCTTGGCTATGGTCGTTCTCGTACAGAGGCAAGACAAATTGTACGTCATAACTTGATAACAGTAAATGGCAAAAAAGTAAATATACCATCATATCAGCTAAAAGTAGGAGATGTTGTAGAGGTTAAAGAAAAATCGCGCGCTCTTCAACGTTTTAAAGATGTGTTGGATGTAACTAATTCTCGTATTGTGCCGGATTGGTTAAGTGCTGAACATGAGCATTTGCGTGGTACAGTTGTATCTGTTCCTGTTCGTGAACAAATTACTGTACCTGTGCGCGAGACTTTAATAGTAGAGTTGTATTCCAAATAGTTGTTGACGCCGTAATGGTAGAAAACCAAGGAGGTTTGCTGTTAAGTGTTTGAATTTGAAAAACCTCGTATTGATATAGTGGAAAAATCCAATAATGGTACCTACGGACGTTTTGTAGTAGAACCACTACAAAGGGGCTATGGTACAACTTTGGGCAATTCATTAAGGCGAATACTATTGTCCAGTCTGCCAGGTGCGGCAGTTAGCAATATCAAGGTAGACGGCGTACTACATGAGTTTAGCACAATACCGGGCGTAAAAGAGGATGTTACAGAAATCATTTTAAACCTCAAAAACCTGGCTATAAAAAACCATGCTGAAAGCCTTGAGCCTAAACTTGCTTATATCGACATGACAGGCGAAGGCGTAGTTTATGCACGAGATATAAAAGTAGATGCGGATATAGAAATCGCAAATCCTGATATGTTGGTAGCTACGTTAAGTGGCGGTAAAGATAGTAAGCTCTCTATAGAGATAACTATAACCAAGGGTCATGGATATGTAGGTGCTGATAAAAATAAAGGGGCAGATCAGCCTATTGGGCTTATTCCGGTGGATTCTCTATACACCCCGGTTCGTAAGGTTAACTATATTGTGGATAACACTCGTGTAGGTAGCGTAACGGACTATGATCGGTTACTTTTAGACGTATGGACTAATGGTACTATTACGCCAGATGATGCTGTAAGCCTTGGTGCTAAAATTCTTACAGAACATCTTAACTTGTTTGTTAATCTGTCAGAAACTACTAAAAACGCTGAAGTAATGACCGAAAAAGCAGAGGGCAAGAAGGAAAAAGTTTTGGAAATGAGTATTGAAGAACTGGATCTTTCTGTCCGATCATACAATTGTTTAAAGCGTGCAGGTATCAACTCTGTTGAAGATTTAGCAAACAAAACTGAGGAAGACATGATGAAAGTACGGAACCTGGGACGCAAATCTTTGGAAGAGGTTCTTAATAAAATGACGGATCTGGGGCTTGCCTTACAGTCGGTTGAGGAATAAAAGTTTAGTTAAGGAAGGAGGCTGACTATGTCTGGATATAGAAAGCTTGGATGCAGTACATCAAGCCAGAGAAAGGCTATGTTGCGAAGCTTAGCTACTAATCTTTTGTATCATGGTAAAATTACTACTACAGAAGCTAGAGCTAAAGAAGTGCGGCGTATTGCTGAAAAATTGATTACCTTAGCAGTAAAAGAACATGAAAATTTTACAGAAGTTACGGTTAAGGCTAAAGTGCCCAAAAAAGAGACTGTTGTATCCCCTAAAAAAGACATACCTCGCGAGAGGATAAAGTCAGCTACACATGTTAAAAGGGTAAAATCAGTCGTTGATGGCAAACGTGTAACAGAATACGAAGAAGTAGAAAAGACTATCAGGAAGGATAATCCTTCCAGGTTGGTTGCCCGTCGTAAAATGTTAAGCGTTTTTTATCCTGTAACAGAAGTATCTGGTGATAACCGTAAAAAGCGAAGCCAGTCCAAAAAAATAGACATGCCAACAAAAATGTTTGATGAGATAGCACCTAAATATACTAACCGTCAAGGTGGATATACTCGTATGGTTAAGCTAGGCTCTCGTAAAGGTGACTCTGCGGAAATGGTTTTGCTTGAGTTAGTTTAAGGTGTTATTTTAATTTTAATACAGTCATTCTCAGCCCCTCTTTACAATATATTTAATATATTGTAAAGAGGGGTTTTTCGCGAAGCAGTGAGTCGTTGGGCAAGCTTACTTGTGCATTCGACAAACGCCGCGATGAGGATGCTATTATGAATATAATCGAACTTTTTTTGCTTGGGTTAGGGCTTTCAATGGATGCTTTTGCTGTATCTGTTTGTATTGGCCTGTCTTTAATAAAGATTAGCATGAAGAAGCTTGTAACAGTAGGGTTATATTTTGGAACATTTCAAGCAGCAATGCCCTTTATAGGATATATGGCTGCAATACAATTTGCCGGATATATAGCTACATATGATCAATGGCTTGTTTTTGCTATTCTTTTTTTTCTTGGTGGTAAAATGATAGTAGAAGGAATAAAAGAAAAGCAGTGTCAAAACAAAGACAATGCAGATTCTTTGTGCGTTGATAAAAAATGTTCTATTGGAAGGCAAGAAATTTCATTAAGTTTAGCATATATGACGCCACTTGCTATTGCTACAAGTATTGATGCAATGGCAGCAGGCATATCAATTGCGTTTTTACAAACTAATATTTTTAATGCAATAATTTTAATTGGAATTGTCACATTTGTAATGTCAATGATTGGTATAAAAGTTGGTCATGTTTTTGGAACTAAATTTAAATCTAAGGCAAGCATAATAGGAGGCATTATTTTACTGTTAATAGCTTTTAGAGGCTGTATTCAACTTTAACAAAATATTTTACTACCAGCCATCCGGCGATTGGTATTAGTACATGACCAATTTTGAGAAAAAAGGCTGTTGCCTCCACTTTTTTGTGGTTTTGCAACAGCCTGGTTTACCTTTGGGTAAATGTCGTTATCGCTTCCTTAGAAATGGCGAAAAAATCTCCTACGTAACTCTGCTAAAAAAGAATTTTAAACAGATTCTAAAGCGATTAAGATTTTTACCCTAAAAACGGCAGTACTCCACCAATTACCATAATAAATGCTAAAATTCCGGCTATGATGGCAGCTATTAATCTTTTGTGCCTGCGTATTTTCTGTCCCATTCTTTATCTCCTTTTTTGTAAATTTTTTATAAACCTAGACGGTTCCACAGTTTTTTCATGGCGTTTTTTTATCACGGAGATATAAAGATTATGCCTGGCTCTTGTGGCACCCACATAAAACAGTCGGCGTTCTTCTTCAATCTCTGCTGCGGCTTTACTGCGTTCATGAGGAATCAAACCTTCAACCGCCCCGGCTATGTATACTGTGTCAAACTCTAAACCTTTGGCACTATGCATAGTGGTTAGTGTTACTCGCTCATCTTCTTGATTTTTAGGCTTTTTGTTTTGTATAGCCTCCTCTGCGTGATCCATAAAGGCTTGTGGATCCGGAAAGGCTGCCGCCGCTTCCTGTATTTCGCTTACTATCTCGTATAGTCCTGATGGGCTAACTTTGCGATAATCGCAGTAATCTTTAATGTGATTGTCGTACCCGGCCTTTTTTCGGATATATTGAACCGCTTCAACTGTAGTACGCTTTTTGATAGCCATTAAATCAAACATTAGCTCTTCTATACGCTGTTGCTGAGGGACGTTTAGCATACCACTTTGAGCATACCATTCAAAGATATTGCGTTTTTGCTGTTTTGCTTTTTGCAAAAAGGCTTTACTTATAAAACGGAATGGTTTATTTATTATACGTTCAATATCCTCTGCATTCCCTCTTAGATAAGCAAAAATATCACGGGCTATCCAGTGTTCGTAAATTACGGATATCTCATCTTTTACTATATAAGGGATATTTGCTTGCATAAAAGCATCTACAAAAGCACGAGCCTGCATATTGGTTCGATAAATGATAGCAATTTCATTTAAACTTTCGTTGGAGTTTTTATTTTTAATTTTTTTAATATGATCTGCAATTAAAGATGCTTCCTGATTTTGGTCTTTACAATGGACAATTTTAGGCTTAGGCCCTTTTCTTTGTGTGCCTACAATTGTTTTATCGTAACGAACCTGATTTTGGGAAATCAAACTATTACTAAATGCAATTATTGGTTCTGTAGAGCGATAGTTGGTTGCCAGCAGTATCTTTTGCACTTGAGGATAATCTTTAGGAAAGCGCAATAAGAATTCCGGTCTTGATCCTCTAAAGCGGTAAATGCTCTGGTCATCGTCTCCTACTATGCACAAATGATGAGGAGCTGCCGACAACATTTTCATACATTCATACTGCACATGATTAATGTCCTGAAACTCGTCTATCATGATATAAGGAAACTTTTTTTGCCAATAATCAAGACAGCTTGGCTCATTTTGCCACAGATAATAACAAAGGGTTAGCATATCATCAAAATCTATTTTATTTTGGGCATGTTTTGCTTCTTCGTACTGCAAGTATAATTGCCTAAATTCTTCTGCACCCATTATAGTAGAATTATAATATTGCAGCTCATAAAGCTCATTTTTAACTAAGGATATTTCATTGCGGACAGCCGACATCATATCTTCATCAGCTTCAAACCCTAATTTGTAAACAAGGCTCCTAATTAAATCGCGACGCTCATTTTCATGCAAAACTTGTTCTATTCCGTATCCATATCGTTGACGCAAAACCCTAAAAAAGATTCCATGAAATGTACCAAAGGTACAGCCAATATCTCCGGCAAGTGCCCTAAAACGCTGCTCCATCTCTGTTGCAGCTCCCTTTGAGAATGTAATAACCATTATTTGCCGCGGATGCACTCCCGCTTCTTTAACCAGTTGCAGTGCTCGATACGTAATAACAGTAGTTTTCCCACTTCCCGGGCCTGCTAACACCATAAGAGGCCCTTCACGATGATAGACAGCTTGCTGCTGGCTATCGTTTAAATTCATATGTACACCTCCAATTTTATACCGTAATTATATTTGCAGCAACACTTCCCAGCTGTGCGTAAGGTTCATGTAATATTAAAACCTTTGAATTAATAGATGTCAAATAAAAACGAATATGTTACATAATCTAAGGCGTATATCCCTGCTATCGGAAACAATCCCTAAAAGGTTATTTTGTGCTTTTATACAGCATTATGTTCCGGAACAAGTCATTGTACCATATGACTAAATAAGGTATAATAATTAATGTGAAATAGAATGTACAATGCAATATAAAACTATGAGAATTCTTTGCCGGCTTAGAACCGTGGATTCTTACTATTAACGACTTAAAATGGGGTAAATAATGTATAGATTTAATATCAACTTAGAAGAACTTGAAAAAGGTATGGTAATAGCAGAGCCGGTTTTTGCAATTACAAAGACCGGAACAAATATGCTGCTTATTAAAGAAGATACTCTTGTAACAGATAAAATTATATCACTTTTACAGCGTCAGCAAGTAAAACAAATTGTAGTAAATACCAGAAAAAAATTGAGAGAAAATTTGCCGCTTGTGCAATCTAAGATAGAAGAAAAGCCTAAAGTAAAACCAATATTTAGTGATACTTTACGAAAAGAAGCTGTTGAAAATATACGAAGTTTATTTTCAATTGTAAATGATCCGGATCATGGCAATAATAACATGACAACAGCCTACCAAGCTATTGAGGGTCTTGACCGTATACTTAACCAGTTAATAGCATCAATATCTGCGGAACCCGGAGGGATTGTACATATACATGATCTTAAAAGTTTTGATGAATATACCTATCACCATTCCTTGAGTGTTGCAGTGCTTGCTATCGCTACCGGCCAAGTTATGGGGATGGATCTTTTAGAAATTATACGATTAAGCCGTTGTGCTGTTCTTCATGATGTTGGAAAATTGGCAATACCTATAGAAATTTTAAATAAACGCAGTTCTCTAACTGACGAAGAATTTAAAATTATGAAGAGCCACTCTGTACAAAGCTCTTTAAATCTCAAAAATAAAGCGTTTGGAGATACAGAATTATGGACCGGGGTTATGTATCATCACGAAAAAGTTAATGGAAAAGGCTATCCCAAAGGGCTAACAGGAAATGAAATACCTCTGTTTAGCCGAATTATTTCTGTCGCTGACGTGTATGATGCAATTACTTCTTATCGGCCATATCGCAAGCCCATGACCCCATCTGATGCCCGTGAGTTAATTATGGGTGAGGTTGGGAATTCTTTTGAATACGATATTGTTAAAGCATTTACTAAAAAATTGGTTTTATATCCGCTTAACACGATTGTTGAACTTTCTAACCATACAATGGGCGTTGTAATCGAAAATGAAAACCAAATGCGCCCTGTAGTAAAGCTGGAAAACGCCAATGAAGTGATAGATTTATCCAACCATAAAAATTTGAACATAGTTATTACAAAAGTAATTAATCCTAATGAAAAATCCGGCAGACGAGGATAATGGTAAAAATCAATGTTTATAGGTAATATTTTACTAAATTTTGCGCAAACTATATGTATGCGCTTTTTTTAATGCCAAATTAAAGAAATGAGGTAAAGGATATTTATAACATAAAAATACCATTTTTGCTAAGCATAATAATACCGGTTTACAACATAGCAAAATTATTACCTAACCGTTTAGAACATCTATTACAACATAATCTTGAAAGTGTCCAAATTATTGTTGTGGACGACGGCAGTACAGATTGTTCTTATGAAATTTGTCAGCAATATTTATCTAACTATGCCGCGGCTGTTTTAATCACTCAAAAAAATCAAGGACTTTCTGCTGCTCGTAATCGCGGCATTGCAGAAGCTAAAGGAGAGTATGTCCTTTTTCTTGATAGTGATGATATTTTGATGCACAAAGGCTTTCGGGAGCTAATGGACTATATTTGTAACAATAAACCGGATATTTTAATGGGAAAATATGTTGTTATTCAAAAAAAAGGAAGAGATATTTGGCCTCAATATTCTTTTCCGTCAGTATCTTCTGAAGCGGAAGCAAAAAAAATGATCTATACTCACATTACAGATAGCATCTGGAATGCTTGGCGGTATGTGTGCAGAAGAGAATTTTTAATAGAAAATAACCTGTTCTTTCAGCATGGAATTTTATGTGAAGATATGGAGTGGTCTCCCAGAGTTTTGGAAGTAGCCGCCAACATTGCATTTTTAGAAGAGCCATTTTACGGATACTATCACAATCGACCCGGAAGCATTACAAGTACAGCTCTTGCAAAGCGAATTGCAGATGTAAATACCATAGTCGCAAATAGTGTCATACGTTATTCATCTAAAGATTATGGCAAGGCTTTATCGTATCGGCTGGTACGAGAATCATTCTACTGCATAAGCAGATATTTTTTGTGCAAAAAAAGTGACCGCAAAGCTTTGCGTCCAATAATTGAAAAAGCTATAGACTGTTATCATCACTCAGCTTCTGGGGAAGTAGCATTATTTCTTCAAACTCAGCCAATTATTCCTTTATATATTTGGTCTGTAATTTTGTGGATAGCAAGAAAAACAAGAAAGATATTTAATCCTATTTTAGGCCCAATTTCAATAAAAAATGTGGGTACATGAAAATGATAGATAAATATACAAATTTGCTAGAGTCGTACCCGCTTTATTTATCAGTAGCAGAAGAGCTAATAGCTGCCAATCCGAAATGTTTAGATCATAATCAATTGGAACCGAACCAAATAATTATTGCCACCACTGCTTATATGACCTCTCCGGTATTGCTAAATTATGTATTTTGGGTACTGGAACAGGCAGAAGCTCAAGGTATAGGCACATTATATTTTTTATCAAGAGATGGTTATGTATTAAAAATAATTGGGGAAAAATTGGCATCCGTATGGTTTCCATCAATAGAATGCAAGTACTTTTACTGTAGCCGATATGCTTTACAAACAACTTCAAAAAGCCTATTAGCAGAATATATGTTACAAGAAGGTCTGCACAAACCTGATATTGCCATCGTGGATACCGGCTGGATGGGTTCTATGCAAAAAAATATCCAAGCAATTAGAAGTCAGTTTTTTGGAAATGACCATATCATTGGGTACTATTTTGGTATGCTGTCTAAAGGATTTCGTGATAGTGGGACATATAAAACATATCTTTTTTCTCCCGGAGAAAAATGGATACACAACTTTGGTTTTAATGCCAATGTGTTTGAATGCTTATGTAGTGCTGATCATGGCATGACCATTGACTATAAGAAAACAAAAACTAAAATAGAACCCCGGTTTAGCGAAAATATCCCAAATGGCCCTACCACGTTGCAATTACAAATTATTAAAGACTACATGGAGCATTTTATGGCTCGTAATCCGCAAAAAAGAGATGTACCCATTGAACGCTCTATAATCAGAAAATTGCTATGGCGGTTTATCCATAGCCCAACAAAAGCAGAAGCTGCCACATATGGTTCCATTCTCTTTGCTCATGACTCAAAAGAAAATCAACTTTATCCTTTGGCAGAAAAAACAGATGTCTCATTAATAAAAAATAATCTTTTTTTCTTTCGACTTATAAACAAGATTTGGTTAAAACGCAAAGTACGGCCGCTTTACTGGATAGAAGGTACAGCAGTGTTATCAGGCTATTCTTTGGGGATGGATATGTATTTACTGTATGCAATCAGGCTTATTTTACAATATTATTTTTAGAGTTGATAGAATTGAGTGTATAAAAATGAATACTTGGACATATCACAATCCTGATTTTAAAAGTGATTTAGTAAATTTGGAAATGCTTAAATATTCTCCATGGGCCGGGCATCGTAACTTTGCCTATGATTATGTTGCCAATATGTGTCCCGCTACTATAGTTGAACTTGGCACTCATTACGGCACATCATTTTTTGCATTTTTACAGGCAGTAGAGGATGGAAAGTCACCAAAAACACAAATATATGGTATAGATGCTTGGGGATATATTGACGGAAATGAATGGACAAAAAAAGAATATGAGATAGATATATATAATATTTTCCTCAAAACTTTGGATATATATAAACATAAAGCTAAGGCTCATACTATAAGAAAAATTTTTGATGATGCTTTGGCAGATGTTGAAGATAACAGTGTAGATTTGCTTCATATAGACGGAAACCATACCTACGATGCAGTAAAGCATGATTACGAAACTTGGATACCTAAAGTTAAAGAAAGTGGTGTAATCCTCTTTCATGATGTTAGCGAAACATCTTATTTACATGAAAATTCTTCTCCGGAATTTTGGAAAGAGATAAAAAGTAAGCATCAATATACTCTTGAATTTGATCATTGCTATGGTTTGGGAATTTTTTGCAAAAACTCTTCTGTATATCATCGGCTTAAACAAATAAATTTAATGCACTATCAACATATTAATAATCTCTTGGATGTACAAAATCGTGATGATCTTCGCAAAAATTATTTTAAGCTTAAAGACAATGATATATATATAAATTTCTTAAAGAGACAGCAACAAAATATAGAAGATGAAATAAAGAAATATGAAGATACTATATCAAAAAAAGATAGTTATATACATCAATTGCAAAACGAACATGACACCATAGAACATAGCTACGCAGAAGCCACAAGTACCATTGCAAACAAAGACGCCTACATTAATCAACTTTGTATACAACAGAACAACATGCAAAAAGCCTATGAAAAAACTATCGTTGATAAAGATTCTTACATTGATCAACTTTGTATACAACAGAACAACATGCAAAAAGCCTATGAAAAAACTATCGTCGATAAAGATGCTTACATTGATACACTCCATGTTTTACAAGATGACATTAAAACAGCATATGAAAAAACCATCGTTGATAAAGACACCTATATTGAAAACATAAAAAATGAGCACCAAGAAGCCATTGCTGAACTACAACAACAACTAAAAATAGCTAAACAGAATACTTTACGCAGCACTTGCCAAGATGAAGGCCAGCGTAATCATATTAAAAATTTGGAAGAAAAAATCCAATCTTTAGCAAACAGAAAAAGATCATTGGTTAGTTGGAGGAGTTAAATGCTCGCATTATCTGTAATAGTCCCGGTTTACAATACAGAAACATATATAAATCGCTGCATTAACAGCATCCTTAATCAAACCCTTACAAATTTAGAAATCATTGTAGTTAACGATGGCTCCGCGGGCAATATAGAAGAAATAATTAAAGGCTATCAAGAAATGGATAGCAGAGTTAAGTATGTGGCTCATGAAAGTAACAGAGGACTGTTTCAAGCTCGTTTAACAGGGGCACAGTTAGCAGCCGGAAAATATATAGCTTTTGCAGATAGTGACGATTTTGTAACAATAGACTACTATCGTATGCTAACAACCAAAATGGAGCGGGAAAATGCTGATATCGTAGTGGGTAAAACTGTTCGTATAGACAACCATGGCCAAGCATTTATCCAACCATTTCACGATCAACAGTTTTATTTTGATTTTAATAAAAACTTTATTGAAGCTCCTGAGATTAAAGATCTATTTTTTGGTCAACATGGAATGTGCTATGGCTGGCATACCATTTGGAATAAAGTTTATAGCAAAACTTTATGGGATCAGTGCGAGCCTTATTATCACTATATCCAACAGCATATAGTGATGACCGAAGATATAGCTTTTTCGTTACCTCTTTTGTACTTTGCCAATCGTTTATCCTCTGTTCAAAACGACGGCTATTTTTATTGTGATAATAATAATGCATCAACTAATACTGCTTGCGTTTCAATAGAACGTTATCAAAAAAATATAGAAGATATGAAAGCAGTATTCGACTTTGGGCAGTGGTTTTTGAAAAAAGTAAACGCAGATATCAAGTACCAATCTGATTTTTTAGAATTCCGAAAACATTATGCACGCCTTTGGAGAAACTTTGCAGAAGCAAAGTACTCAGGTATAAAAATGCAGCAAGCTAAAGAATCTTTAGAGAAATTTGTGCCGGATTATCACGACTTACCTACCCCGGACGATCATTTTTATGGGCAACTAACCATACCATGGAGTGGAGGTTTAGAACACTTAAAGGAGCAGATAAAAGGCTCTTCATGTAAATATATCAGCTTTGATATATTTGATACACTGGTTAAACGCCCGCTATATAATCCGGACGACATATTTTATTTGATGCAAAAATTTTTTCAACGTTTAAGCAACACAAATATGAACTTTCATAAAATGCGTCGTGCCTCAGAAGATGCTGCTCGGTTCAGATTATACGTAGAAGGTTCCAATTTTCAGGATGTCAGCTTGGAAGAAATATATGATGCTATGTCAAAGGAATTTGGCATAAGCTCGCAAGTGACAATAGCTCTTATGGAAGAAGAAATCCGTTTAGAGTTGGAGCTTTCAGCCCCAAGAGAAGCAGCTAAAGAGCTGTTTGAAGTAGCACAATCCTGCGGTAAAGAAATTATTGTCATCTCAGATATGTATTTGAAGCGAGATAGCATCGAAGCCATTTTACAAAAATGTGGATATAGCGACTATCGCCATTTGTTTTTATCATCAGAAGTAAAGTTGACAAAATATCATAATGGCGAATTATTTAATCATGTATTGGTGGCATTAAACGTTAAAGGAAACGATATACTTCATATTGGTGATACTTGGATTTCAGATATAGCTAACGCAAAGAGCAGAGGTTTTGAGACATTATTTTTCCCAAAAGCTAAAGAAGTGTTTGAGGGAAAGATCGAATCGTGTTCTGATTACAATGGATTTTATGATATGCAGCTTGCTTGCGGAAACACTGTAGATTTTGAAAGAGCTATGGGAAATTTGGGCATACGCACCATGATTGGCATAATATGCAATGAATATTTTGATAATCCCTATAAGACATTTTGTAGCGGGTCAAAATATAATGTTGACCCATATTATATAGGCTTGTTCCCGGTTGGAATTCATATGGTGTCATTAGTCAAATGGATAACAGAGCAAAGCTTTAAACAAGGCTACGATACCATAGCTTATTTGGCTCGCGATGGCTTTTTGCCTATGAAAGTTCATCAAGCGGCAGCACAATATATGGATAACCTCCCTAAAACAGAGTATATTCATGTTTCGCGCAAATCAGTTATGCCTTTGATGCTTTCAGAGAATACAGACTTCTATGATATGCCCATAGAGATAGGTAATCACAGTTGTAATTCTTTGATGTCGACCTTGACATTTTGCTCAAAGGATATACCTGAAAATGTGCCAATAAATGAATGGCAGAAGATGTTCATTGAAAAGAAGTTTTTGCCGGATAAACGCTTTACAAACTTTCAAGATTACAAGCGGTTTATAGATATATTTCATGAGCATTTCTATGATAAAGAAAAGCACAAAAATGCAATAAAGCAGGCAAAAGTCTATTTGAAATCTATAGACCATAGCAACTTGGCAACCTTTGATTTGGGCTATAGTGGCCGAATACAAGCGGCTATAAATACGGCCTGCCAAAATCGAATTTCCGCGCTGTTTGTACATAGTGACGAACAGCGATCTTTCACTTTAAAGCACAAGCATAAATTTGCAATTCATTCTTTCTATGATTACACTCCGCATATGTCCGGGTTGCCACGAGAGCATATTTTTTCAACGTCACAAGGGTCATGTATAGGATATGATCAATCAGGAGAACCAATTTTTGAGGATAATAATAAAAATCATATTGATGCCCGGGTGATAAAGCAGATCCATCAAGGTGCTTTGGCCTTTTGTAATCAATTTTGGCTTCTGTATGCAAAATTTGAAGATGAAATGGACTTCAAACCTCAAGAGGCTTCTTTAGCTTTTGAAGGATTTATCAGTAACTTCAACGAGCTGGATTTAAAGATATTTTCTGCTTCTTATTTTGAAGATACAGTTTATGGCGGCATGGAGAACATTAATATAGGTGAGCATATAAAACGTCAAATTATGGATATACCCATGTTAGGAAAAGTTGCATCCTCTACATTATCACATCGTGAAGTTTTGGAGGCTTATATGGATCACAAAGGAAGATATACAAAAGCTTTGGTATATTTATTGATAGACAGGGGTGTGTTTGTTGATAAATTGAAGGTTCATTTGGAAAAAAAACCTTGGATGTATCGTACTTGCAGACGAGTTTATTGGAGAGCCAGGGGGTGGCGATAAATCATAAAAAAACAAAGATAGGCAAAGAATCGTTAGAGCCTGTTTAAAATCACTTGCGCAACTCCGGTAAAAAAGATTTTAAACAGGCTCTTAGTGTTATTTACTTAGGCATAGAGCGAGTCAATATGTTCCAGTTTACGCCGTAGCGGTCTGTCAGCATCCCGGTCAAATCAGCCCAAAATTGTTGTGATAGTGGCTCAACAACTTTGCCACCTTCAGCTAGTTTATTGAAAACATCAGCAACTTCATCTGTAGTATCAAAAATAACAGTAAAAGTGTGATTGTCCTCTGTCGGTGGTTTTTCGCATCCGTCTGTCAACGCAACAACTGTGCCAAAAATCTTAATTTCTGAATGCATAACAAAGTTTGGTGGAATTTCCGCTCCAAAGTCAGCAGGTGCATCTTTTGCATAAGCAACCATCTGAACCTCTGCACCAACAGTTTGCTTGTAAAATTCAATAACATCATTGCAATTGCCTGCAAAATGAATTGTTGGAATAAGCATGTTATTTTCTCCTTTAGTTCCATGAAATTTTAATAGACCTATCCTCTAACATCACTATACATTTAGAAATATACATGCTAAACATATTTTGTATCCGAAAGAGTATTGAAACAATTATACCATACACAAATGAAATAATATTATAAATGATTCGACAACGATTTCGTTTACTGAGAGACATCACCTGTATATAAGTTGCCATTTAGTGCAAAAAAGAAGAAAAACAAACATAAAAGACCTAATCGTAAACTAATGGCGGAATAAACTTGAACATATTACGTTCTTCCTCTGTCAGTTCAAAAGATGTTACACCCTTCTTTTTTGCATATTTACTCATGGCACGATAATCATAGTCCATAACCACAGGACGGTTTGGCGGTGAAAGGTATCCCCCTGCTTTTTCTGCGGCGGCTTCCAGTTCTGCCCAACCTTTGCGTTCAGTATCAGACAACATTCAAATCACCTTCCATCGTATACCTGCTAATGATTTTACTCGCATCTTCTTCTTGCACTTCCATTCTATACTCGTGAACAGGGGAATACAATCTGTTTGCACCAAGCATATCACTATAATGTTTTACAAGTTCCATGTTCTTTGCATCAAAAAAAATATATCCGCCAAATCCTAGTGCCATTGATAACCTCATAGCGATAGCGAATAAGTGACCGCCAACACCCTCATACTGCTTATTTTCACCACGGTTATGCGGCGCACTTTCCAATAAATGTATGTAGACTGCACCACGGAAAACTTCCGTTGCTATCAAAGCTTGAAGTGTAGTGTCTCCTTTAATGAGCAACTTATAAACATTTGTTTTTCCAAGTTCGTCTGCGTCCCAATCAAAAGCCCAGCCTTTAGATTGTAGCCCTGTGATTTCCTCACTTGATGCAATTGAAAATATGGTTGGTAAAATTTTGCCTGTAGAAGTATCAATCAAACATGGGGTTAGTTTATCTATGAGTGTATCTACGCTCATTGCAAATTCAACTCCTTGCTCATTTTATTTGACATCTAAAATATTGGTCTAAATAGACCTATCCTCTAACATCACTATACATTTAGAAATATACATGCTAAACATATTCTGTATTCGAAAGAGTATTGAAACAATTATACCATACACAAATGAAATAATATTATAAATGATTCGACAACGATTTCGTTTACCGAGAGTATAGTTCTAACCACAATCCTCTATTCATATACATAATCTAACGATATATGAGGGAGGGTCATTCTTGAAGACGTATATCGAGGAAAGGGCCGTCGAAGTAGCTAATTTCATTATCAATTCAAATGCAACTGTAAGAGAAACCGCCAAAAAATTTGGCATTAGTAAGTCTACCGTACATAAAGATGTAACCGAACGATTGGTTAAAATAAATCCAAAGTTAGCTGGGGAAGCACGCAGGGTTTTAGAAGTGAATAAATCTGAACGCCATATCCGTGGAGGTTTAGCCACTAAGGAAAAATACCTTCAAGGACACTCACCATTACAAAAATATTAAAGCCACAAAAGGCGGTCTCCGTGGAGAGAGACCGCCTTTTGCTATGCATCTTTTCAAATTCGCTCTATATGACTTCCAAAAAATACACGATGAAATCTATTATGTTGATTTTGAGAAATAAAATCATCAATCATAAGATATAACCCTATTGCTAAAATCAAAGCAATTACAGGCAAAAGAATACGTATAACCATAATAAACACATTTTTACGTTTGGCTTCTGTAACCTCTTTTGGGCTGAGAAGATGCGGGATTGGTTCATAATTCGGTTCTTTTACCGCATTAATGTCCTTTATATAGAGTGCCTCTATTTGTTTAATGTTCCTAAGTGCTACAGGGCCGGGTTTACGAATTTCGGGCATAGGCCCTCTACGTGAGGTATCCCAATTTTGCAGGTGGGGTCTCCCGGATCCTGCTTTTTGGCTGCCATACTGAGGTTTTTTGGTAGTACTTTTATTGGCTGACGGTATAAACTTTCGTCTGGGCGCACTTAAATCAAAATCATCTTCTAAAAAATTAGCAACAAAAATAGTGTTTTGCTTTGAACTATCTGATTTATCTGTATTCATAATGTTTACCTCTTTTTAGTAAATCTTTGACGCACCACTTCATACAAGAGAATCCCACCTGCAACAGAGGCATTAAGGGATTCTATATTTGAATGCATAGGGAGCTTGACACATATATCAGCCAAGTTACTTATAGAATCTGATAGCCCATGGGCTTCATTTCCTATTAAAATAGCGCAACTTTGGCACAAATCCAATTCATACGGCAAAACAGATCCACATAGATGAGTCGCTATAATTAAAATGTTTTGATGCTTTAAAAAAGAAATTACTTTTGGCAGATCCGCATCTTCTACTACCGGAATGTGCAGAACTGCACCGGCAGCGGCTCTAATAGTTTTTGGATTATAAATATCACCACTGCCTGCTGATAGTACAACTCCGCTTGCGCCCGCAGCGGCGGCTGTACGTATCAAGGTACCTATATTGCCCGGGTCAGACAAACATTCTCCTATTAGTAAGAACGAATTTTCTTTTAGCAAATGGTCAAAAGTGAAGGTGTGTTTTTCGCAAACGGCCATAATTCCTTGAGGAGTTGTGGTATCTGATAATGACAAAAAGCGGCTGTCGGATACTGTCAAAATCGGAGCACGAAAGTCGAACGATTTTTTACCCCAGCTTTCAGCGCACACATAAGTACGTATATTCCATTTAGTTGGGATTTCTGCGACTAATTTTTCACCTTCTATAATAAATAAACCTTGTTCATCGCGGCCTTTTTTTGTTTTAAGCGATTTTATTTGTTTAAGGTTAATTTTAACACCTCATCATATCCAAAATGCTCCCTTTCAATTATAATATCATTATAACTATATTTTTGCAAAGGAGTGGTTCCTTTGTCCGGTTCCATACTTGGGCAACGTTTTTGTTTGTCAACTTGGGGAGAAAGTCATGGGTCTGCTGTAGGTGCAGTGATAGATGGCTGCCCGGCAGGCGTAAATTTATCTGAAGATGACATTCAAAAGGCTTTGGATCAACGAAAACCGGGAGTATCACCATATGCAACTAAACGAAAGGAACCGGATAAAATTGAAATATTATCGGGCACTTTTGAGGGACGTACAACCGGGGCACCTATTTCAATGATGATACAAAATTTTGACCGGCACTCTAAAGACTATGACAGGGACTCGTATCGTCCGGGTCATGCAGATTATACCTACGATTTAAAATACGGATTTCGAGATTATCGCGGTGGTGGCCGTGCTTCTGCAAGAGAAACTGCCGCCAGAGTGGCCGGCGGGGCCGTTGCTCAAAAATTTTTATCAGAACTGGGAATTAAAATAAAAGCATACACATATTCTATTGGCGATATAGCAATATCTCAACCGGATTTATCCATACAAAATTATTTAAATATGCCTGATGCCAATGCTTATAAACAAGCAGCAAAGAAAGTGGAAGATGCTATACAAGCAGGTAATTCTTTGGGTGGAGAAATTTTTTGCGAAATATCCAATTTGCCTACAGGCATTGGCGAGCCTGTATTTGATAAACTGGAAGCAATGTTAAGCCATGGAATACTATCAATTGGTGGAGTAAAAGGTATAGCCTTTGGCAAAGGTTTTGAGTCTGCAAAAATGACCGGGACTACTCACAACGATTCATTATTTGTTGAAAATGGTGTTATCACAAAAAAAACTAATCATGCCGGAGGAATGTATGGTGGAATCTCTGATGGATCTCCATGTACATTTAAAGTTATAGTAAAACCTACACCATCTATTTCTTTAACTCAACAGAGCGTTAACCGACAAAAAGAAAATATTTCACTAAATATAAAAGGTCGCCACGATCCATTAATTGTACCCAGAGCTGTAGCAGTAGTAAAGGCCATGGCCTCTTTAGTTGTAGCGGATTTAATACTTGTGGGTCTATCTTCCAATATTGACAATATACGAAAAATATTGTTAATGTAGTTCTTGTCAACTTCAACAGACAAACTACATATTATGGAAAAAACATATAAGTAAGGAAGATTTCCCATGAATAATAATCCTGTAAATAGGCATATGCCCCCCCATCCTCAGCAACCAAACTCTAGGTCACGTTTACCACATTTACATCATCGCCCACCATTACATCCATTAAATCAACCGCCCCGCCCTACAACTATAGACTATGGTACCCATCCTTTTGTAGTTGACATTAACAAAGCTACTTTAAATAACGAGAATTTCCGCACCACTTTGTGGACGGGAAATAATTTGCAGTTAACTTTAATGCGCATTGGTGTAGGTGAAGATATTGGATTAGAGATGCATCCTCATGTAGATCAATTTCTTCGTATAGAAGATGGCCAAGCATTGGTTATGATGGGCAAAGATGCCAACCATCTAAATTTTAGACAACCGGTATTTGATGATTTTGCTATATTTATACCTGCGGGTACATGGCACAATATAATCAATACAGGTAAAAGCCCTCTTAAATTATATTCTATCTACGCACCACCTAATCATCCCAAAGGTGCAGTCCATGCCACCAAAGCTATTGCAGAGAAAATGGAATCTCATTGAATGCATTGATGATTGTTCGATAAACAAAAGTCGTTGCAAAATACGATCATAAAGCAGGTTCTTAAACACGGAGGCAATTTTATGCCATTAATTTTACCAAAGGCCGGAATTTTTGAATTTGAAGAAAAAAAATCAAAATTTATAGGACACTGCATTTTGGTGCAGCAAGAAGAAGAGGCCAAAGAATTTATAAAAGAAGTGAGTAGTATTCATAGCAATGCAAATCACAATGTATACGCTTATTCAATACCGAGAAGCAACATTATTCGTTTTAATGATAACGGCGAACCCGGCGGTACGGCCGGGATGCCTGTGTTAAATGTATTTCAAAAAGCTGGTGTTATTGATTTTGTATGCGTTGTTACCAGATATTTTGGTGGAACTTTGCTTGGGGCCGGTGGCCTTGTACGAGCCTATACCAAAACGGCTAAAGGAGCCATGGAGGCTGCCGAACCTGAAGAACAGGTTTTCTACAAAACCTATCTTGTAACGTGCACTTACTCTAATTTGGACAAAGTTAAGTACAATCTTGAAAAAGCGGATATAGAAGTGCCGGATTGGGTTTATACAGAACAATGTCAAGCCATTGTCCGTATGCGGGAAGAACAAAACAACTCCTTTTTAACATCCGCCTTTGAATATGGGATATCGAATGTTGAGGATTATGAATTTATGTAAAAATTCACACCTATGCTATTGTTCCACCGCCAACTACAATATCGCCATCGTATAAAACCACGGCTTGGCCTTTAGCTATAGCTCGCTGAGGCCGGTCAAATTCTATGTGAACAGTACCATTTTTGCTATCAGCAATTTGGGCAGTTGCCCATTGTTCTTGTTGACTATATCTTATTTTGGCTTTTACTCGCATAGCTTCTTTTGGCACGTCAAAAGGGATCCAGTTAAAATCCTTGGCATAAAGAGTATGAGTAAAAAGCTCGCTGTTTTCACATAGCATCACGGTGTTATTTTCCGGATTTTTAGCACAAACGTACATGGGTTTGCCAAAAGCTACGCCTAAGCCTTTTCGTTGACCAACAGTGTAGCGGATATGTCCTTTATGACGGCCTAAAATTTGCCCTTGTGTATCAATAAAATTTCCATCAGGATAATCCTGTTGTGTGTATTGCGTGATAAATGAGGCATAGTCGCCATCTTTTACAAAGCATATATCCTGGCTGTCAGGTTTTTGAGCATTGGCAAATCCATGTTGTGAGGCTATCTCACGTACCTCTTGCTTTATTAACTTTCCTAATGGAAACATTGTTCGCCGCAGTTGGTCTTGGGTCATGGCATATAAAACATAGCTTTGATCTTTAGTCGCATCAGCGGCTTTTTTTAGTAAAAAACGATTTGTAATCGGATCTTCTTCTACTTGTGCGTAATGGCCTGTAACAACATAGTCCATTCCCAATTGAGAAGCGCGAGAAAATAGCCGTTCAAATTTGATATACCTATTACAGTCTATACATGGATTAGGAGTTGCACCATGTTGATATTCTGTAATAAATCGCTCAATAACCTGTTTTTTAAAATCTTCAGCCAGGTTAAAAACATAAAAAGGGATATCCAAGCGGTTAGCCGCTTGCTCGGCCAATGCTGCATCTTCCAAAGAACAGCAGGATTTATGATTATCTACGCCTACATCATCATTACTAAACAACCGCATTGTAATTCCGATGCAATCAAATCCGTTCTTTTTCATTAATAAAGCAGCTACAGCACTGTCCACGCCGCCACTCATAGCTATTAAGGCTTTTTTATTCATAGGTTGTCAAATCTCTTTTCTATAGCTCACAAGAGTACATTGCGAATATATTCAAAAAGCGAATTTTCATTATATATCATAGGTTCATAGTAAGGAAAAAGTAAAATCATACGTATAACCCATATCCCTATGAGTAAAACAATAAACAAAGCCGCAGCAATATTTCTAATTTTAACCGGAACCAACATTAGCAATGGAATAAATGGTACTGTAAAGAACATCGGATGATACGCTAATGCCCGGCGAATGTTCGGCAAACTACCAAAAGCTCGTGTCATTCCGCATGAGAAACATGGTATCCCTGTTACATTATAAATAAGGCATATGCTGACATCAGCAAAAAGGGATACTATAAAAGATATCCCTCCGATTGCAATAAATATAATATAGATAGCTAATGTCTTACGGCTTGCTTTAAAGCGGCCTGCGTTGTGGATCATGCAGAGAAGAGTTTACATGGTCTGCAAATGAATTAATGTTATTTTGCAAAATGGCAAAAGAAATAATTACTAATGCAAGAACTCCAAGTAACAAATACAGAACGGAATCATCTTTTGGTGGCAAGCCATGTAATGTACGCGCACTAGATTCCAGTTTACCGGCTTTATACAGCGCGTATAGACCATAAATACCGCAAGTAACTATGGATAAGATTATATCCATGCCGGCAGTGTTTTCCATTTTATTAGCATTATACAAAGACCTTAGTATTGTATACTCCCAATAAATTGCATAAAATCCACATGTAATTATGGATAATAGTATTGCTACACCTACTCCTCTTTTTTCTACTATCATTTTTTTCCTCCTTATTAAAGGTAATTTTTATGTGATACTACACAAACATTTTTTGTAAGTACGCCGCTTTTAGTTGTTTAAGCTGTTCTAACTTTTGGGTTTGGGTGGTTATTTGGTTATCAAGATTACGAAAGAAGTTACCGATTGCAACTTGTTCTTTTTTGCAGGGAGCAGTAATTTGCATATCAAGGAAATCCTCTTGATTTATCCTCTTAGCTTTTCTTGAGCCATTAGCCAAATTCCCTTCAAATTCATAAAAGCTTCTTTGAAGAAATCGTTCAAGAAGAAAACTTGCATCAGCGGACGAGTTAATATCAAAT
>WQVX01000013.1 GCA_009785615.1 Defluviitaleaceae bacterium
CATTTGACCTTTTCCTTTTTGGTTTTGTTGGGGAACTCAACTATATCAGGATTTTCGTCAGTTGTTTTGCTTTTTTATTTTCATTACCAGTTTTTTACTTTGGTTTTGCACATTCATAGTTTTATGTTTAACCTTCAAGCGGGCGGTGTGGAAATCAAAGGCAAAGTGCCGTGGGAACATCAATCCAAGTTTTGGTGTGATGCAGACGATGCACAGCTTATCTGCTATGTGGATGCCCACTATGGCACTTTTTCCGCACTGAATTATAAAAATGCTTTTGCTAAAGTAGTGGATGACCGCAAATATAACCCTGTCTTGGAGCGTTTAGAAGTTTAGCTTGCTGTAGCATAATTTTGCTACAGCGTTCGGAGTATACCAACAATACACCAACCGACGCTTGCAGGGATGATACGCGACCATCATCCACATACAAACACAGTAAACCTATTGCTGTAGCAATAGGCATTTTCCGCTTGTAATATAAGAAAGGCGCAGAAAGCTGCGGGATGCAGGGTTGTGCATATTATGCAGATGAATTTATGGTGTGCTTGCTGTTTGAGTCCTTCGTACATATAAAGTTATGTTGGGCGTGTGGGTGATCTCAACCTTTAAGGATTGACTTCCCTGCGCGCCTTTTTGCGTACCAAAAATACTTGTTTTTACTCCGGCGATTTTGAAAACTTTGGCAAATCAGGCAGTTCAGGAAATTCCGGCAAAATCAACTGCACAGGCTCTTCTGTCACTTGGCAAATCCATTGATTAATCACTTTCTCTAAAGATGTTTTAAAATCATGGCGCAAAGCTTCTTCTGTCGCAGAAAGATCTATGGATGCATACAGCTTACCATTTATATAAATTTCTGCATGGCCAATAATTTCTCCCTTTGAAATTGGGGCTTGGATAGAATCCGGCACTACTAATTTAATTTCTATCGGCTCTTTTTTATTTTGGTTAAGAGGTAATAGCAGTTCAGATTCATAAATATATTCCATTTCATTTGTACGTGACCGGGTAACAGATGTATTGCCGGCCAAATCTTCATCATGGATTATAATTTCATATTCATAATTATCAAACCCATAATTGAGAACGGCCTTGGTGTCTACCCACTTCATTTTGCGGCCTCTGTCGCCCCAACCACTGCCCAATACCACAGAAATAAGTTGCATATCGTCTCTTTTAGCCGCTCCTACAAAGCAATGTCCGGCTTTGTTTGTAAAACCTGTTTTAACCCCGTTAGCCCCTTTAAATTCACGCAGCAAACGATTTTTATTAACCATGCTGTATTCTCGTTTGTTGCTTGAAAATTTGGCCGTTTCAGTATTGGTAAGCTCAATAAATCCGGGCACCTCCAATGCATACTTGGCTATCATGGCCAGATCGTACGCTGTAGAATGATGGTTGCCTGCATCTAAACCATTAGGAGTTTCAAATAATGTATCCTTGGCACCAATTTCTTTTGCTTTGTTTGTCATCATAGCACAAAATTCTTCTACACTGCCGCCCAAATGCTCTGCTATAGCTACTGCGGCATCATTGCTGGATTCTAACATTAAGGCAAGAAGTAGATTTCTAAGGCTAATTTTTTCGCCGGTTGTTAGATGCATTTTCATCCTTGGAGCAGCGGCAGCAGCCTTTGAAACTGTTACTGTATCTTGTTGCTTGCCGCTTTCTAACGCTAACACCGCTGTCATTATTTTAGTAGTGCTGGCCATAGCTAAAGGCTTATAGGCTTCTTTTTCCCATAATATCCGCCCTGTTTTTGCATCCATTAAAATAGCGGCATGAGCCTCTACAGTAGGCTCTTTTACCTCTTCTGCAAATGCTGCTACTGTGCCGGACATTAGGATGATTAGCGATAATAAAAAGCACATTAATTTACGCATAGATGATGACCCCTTTTTTTATCAGATCTCAAATTGCTGGTTCTCTTTTATTGTGTGCTATTTTTTAGTAATCATTCCTAAGAGCCTGTTTAAAATCTTTTTTGCCAGAGTTGCACAAGCGATTTTGTGTCATTTATACGTTTTTGCGCAATACAAAAGCCCCCAACCGATCTCATTTTGTTACCGGTTGGGGGCTTTTTTGGGATAATGCAAATCAAACGTCCTCGCTGTCGCCTCTATCACCTTATGTAAATGCTTATCCTTTTTCAATTTTTTTTACTTCATCTGAAGATTTTACAAATAAATCCACCAGAACAGGGTCAAAATGGATTCCTCGCTCCTTTTGAATTGTTTTTAAAGCTTGATTGTGGCTACATGCAGGTTTATAAGGGCGCACAGATACCATGGCATCATATACGTCTACCAGAGCCATCATTCTTGCCTCTAAAGGTATTTTATCGCCTTTTAATTGTTCCGGATAACCTGTCCCATCCCATTTTTCATGGTGGTAATATGCCATGGATTTAGCATATTCCAAAAAAGATTCTCCTGATAACCTAGCCCCTAGGCTTTCTAACAATTGCTTTCCATATAGGCAGTGGTTTTTCATTTTTTCATACTCTTTTGGGCTAAGCCGGCCTTTTTTTAAAAGGATGTTATCCGGGATTTTTATTTTACCAACATCATGTAATGCAGATGCCAACAGAACCGCATTAACATCCCACTCAGATATCTCTTTTATATATGGCCCTTCTTTTTTTGCAGCATTTATCAGTATTTTCATATATTTTCGCACATGTTCTATGTGTTTGCCTGATGTATCGTCTCTAAATTCAACAAACTCACCTGACCACTGCAAAATGGCATCTCGTAGATTATTCATTTCTTTAGTTCTTTTTTCTACTATGGCCATCAAATCTGCTTGCATTTTTATTGGCACTCTCCTCATCTTTTCTATGCTCAATTTTAACACAGATTAGTGGTAACAATCTACTATATTTAAATTATTGCTTTGTTTATTTTATGGAAAGAAAACATCTTTCATTGACAATCAATGGCACTGGTGGTATATCTAATATTAACTATAGTATGCTAAGAAGTTAAGCAAAAGGAGACGTTTTAATGTTGCTGGTAGGAGATGGAAAGCTAATAACCCGTGGAGAAAATAATCAACTAATAGAGGATGGTTGCGTAGCCTTAGAAGATACCTTGATCAAAGAAATAGGAGATACAACAGCACTTCGAAAAAAATATAAAGATGCAGAATTTATTAGTGCCAAAGGCGGCATTATTATGCCGGGGTTTATTAATGCACATAATCATATTTATAGTGCGTTTGCCCGCGGACTTTCCATAAAAGGACATAATCCTAAAAATTTTTTGGAAATTTTAGATGGTCTTTGGTGGACAATTGATAGACATCTTTTGCTGGAAAACACACACTGGAGTGCAATGGCAACATACTTAGATTGTATTAAAAATGGATGTACAACTGTATTTGACCACCATGCCAGCTATGGAGGTATAAAAGGAAGTCTTTTTACAATAGCTGATGCTGCCAAAAAATTAGGTGTGCGCACCTCTCTCTGTTATGAAGTATCTGACCGTGACGGCGAAGATAAAATGAAGGAAGCTGTCGCAGAAAATTCCGAATTTATTAAATTTGCTATGTCCGATGATACCGACATGATAAAAGGTATGATGGGTATGCACGCTTCCTTTACTCTATCTGATAAAACGTTAGCCCACTGCCGCGAGCATACACCTGAAGGTATAGGGGTACACATTCATGTAGCAGAAGGTATGGATGATGTATATGACAGTCTAAAAAAATATGGTAAGAGAGTAATTCAGCGTCTTTATGATCAAGATTTGCTGGGACAATATTCTGTAACAGGGCATTGCATCCATGTAAATGGGCTTGAATTGGACATAATTAAAGCTACAGACACTATGGTTGTTCATAACCCGGAATCTAATATGGGTAATGCAGTAGGTATTCCACCGTGTATGGAGATGATGAAACGTGGAATATTGCTTGGCCTTGGTACAGACGGATACACTAACGACATGCTTGAGTCTGAAAAAGTTGCTAATGTAATTCACAAGCATGTATTATGTGATCCGGGAGCCGCATGGGGCGAGGTTCCGCAAATGTTATTTGTTAACAATGCAAAAATAGCAAATAGAAGCTTTAATACCAAACTTGGAGTTTTAGAAGAAGGTGCAGCCGCAGATATTATTATCACAGATTACGACCCACTTACCCCCATGAATGCTGATAATTGTGATGGACATATTCTCTTTGGCATGAGTGGACGTTCTGTTATCACAACCATCATTAACGGTGTTGTTAAAATGAAAGATCGTAAACTTGTTGGTATAGATAGCGAGCACATTATGGCTAAATGCCGCGAACAGGCTTCAGATATGGCAAAACGCATTAATTCACGATAACTATACGTAAATAAATGGAGGCTACTTTCTATGAGTGATAAAATGAGACAGATACCATTTGCCCGGCTTATGAACTGGGTTTTGGAAGAATATCAAGATAATAATGAAATATTTGGAGTAAGAAAATTTGCTCCTAAAAGAGAAAATGAAAAGCTATCCCTTTTTAATGAACAACTAGAATATCCCTTTGGCCCTGCGGCAGGCCCCCATACTCAGCTTGCTCAAAATATTATTGCATCCTATGTGGCAGGTGGGCGTTTTTTTGAACTAAAAACAGTGCAATTTTTAGATGGGGAAGATTTGCCTGTTTCTAAGCCTTGTATTTTGGCCTCAGATGAGGGTTATAATGTAGAATGGTCAACAGAACTTTACGTCCCGCAAGCATTGGAAGAATACATCAAAGGTTGGTTTGCTCTAAAACTTCTTAGCCGAGAACTTGATTTGGGAGATCCAAACGGCTTTATTTTTAACATGAGCGTGGGCTACGACTTAAAAGGAATTAGAACTGAAAAAATTAACAACTTTATTGACGGACTCAAAAATGCAGGAAACACTGAAGCTTGGGCAAATTGTAAAAAATGGGCAACTGAAAACCTCTCGCGGTTTAAAAATGTGGATGTAGAATACATTGATAGTATTACACCAAAAATTTGCAAATCTATTACTTTATCTACACTGCATGGATGCCCTCCGGATGAAATTGAGCGCATTGCCACATACTTAATTAATGAAAAGAATCTTAACACTTTCATAAAATGTAATCCTACTCTGCTGGGATATGAATATGCCCGTGAAACCGTAGATAGCTTGGGATTTGATTATCTTGTCTTTGACGACCATCATTTTAAGGCCGATTTGCAATTTGATGACGCAATACCTATGTTTCAACGCCTGAAAGAGTTGGCAACTTTCAATAATTTATCCTTTGGAGTAAAGCTCACTAATACATTCCCGGTTAAGATTACAGCGGGAGAATTGCCGGGGCAGGAAATGTATATGTCTGGTCGTTCTTTGTATCCCCTTTCTATTGCTTTGGCTAATCGCCTATCCAAAGAATTTGATGGTCAACTGCAAATTAGTTATTCCGGTGGTGCAGATATTCATAATATTGCACAGTTATTTGAAGCAGGCATCTGGCCCATAACCATAGCAACAACTTTACTTAAACCCGGCGGATATGACAGAATGTGCCAGATAGCAAACCGTTTGTCACAAGTCCCATATAAACCTTTTTCCGGCGTTGATTTGCCTAAATTACAAGCACTTGCAGATAATATTCGTGGCAATAATCTCTATAAAAAACCAATCAAACCTATCCCATCTCATAAAATAAAAGGCAAAGTCCCTTTGATGGATTGCAATGATGCTGCATGTAGGCATGGATGTCCTATTGGGCAAGATATACCCGCTTACTTGAGGCTGGCAAAGGAAGGCAAATATCTTGAGGCTCTTGAAGTAATCATTGAACGTAACCCACTGCCTTTTATTACAGGGACTCTTTGTCCTCATCCTTGTACTGATAAATGTACACGTGGTTTTTATGAAGAGCCTGTTCACATTCGAGCCACAAAAAAAGAAGTAGCAGAAAAAGCATTCAAGCAGCTTATAACAAAGCTTAAAATTTCTTCAAAGCCCGGAGACAAAGTTACTGTAATTGGAAGAGGCCCTGAAAAATCCGGTGGTAAAATTGCTATAGTTGGCGGAGGCCCTGCCGGACTAGCCGCGGCGTACTTTTTGGCAAAGGCCGGCCGACCCGTTACCATATTTGAAAAAATTAACAGTTTAGGCGGCACTGTTCGTCATGTAATCCCGGAATTCCGCATAAGCAATAAAGCAATTGAAAATGATGTTGATATTGTATTAGCAATGGGCGTTGAAGTTTGCCTTAGTACAGAAATTAAATCTTTAAGCGAGTTGCAAGACTTTGAAACAGTTATTATTGCAGTAGGAGCCTGGAAGCTTGGTGAATTAATTTTGGAAGAAGGCGGAGGTCTTAACGCACACCTATTCTTGGAGGCTGCAAAGTTTGCACCTGTCATGGCGGGAGGACATGTAATTGTTATAGGTGGTGGTAATACTGCAATAGATGCTGCCAGAACTGCCAAACGTATGCGTGGTGTGCAAACGGTATCTATTGTATATCGCCGTACCAAGCAGTATATGCCCGCTTCTGAAGAAGAACTTCAACTTGCTGCAAAAGAAGGTATAAAGTTTTATGAACTTCTTGCTCCTAAGGCATTTAACAATATAGATGGTATATTGTCTTGTGTTAAAATGGAATTAGGTGAGCCGGATGCATCCGGTAGACGAAGCCCTGTTCCAACAAATGAAATAGTAGATATCCCTGCCGGTATGATAATTTCTGCAATTGGCGATTCTATAAAGAGTGAATATTTTAAAAACTTAGGTATACCACTAGATGAGAATGACAAACCAATAGTAAATCCTGAAACTCTTGAATCTCAACTTAAAAATGTATATGTTATTGGAGATGCTGTATCGGGGCCTGCTACAGTAGTAAAAGCCATTAAGGATGCCATGACCTGTGCTCAAGCTATTACCGGGGCTAAAATGGATAAATATGCTGATCTTAATGTAAATCCGGATACATCAGCGGCTATCAACAAAAAAGGTATCTTGTGCAGTAATGCCGAAGAACTTTGTAATCCTGACAGGTGCTTGGAATGCGCCTCTGTATGCGAAAATTGTGCCGATGTATGCCCCAACCGTGCAAATGTAGTGCTAATTGCAGACGGGCGCAGGCAAGTTATTCACATGGACGCTCTTTGTAACGAATGCGGCAACTGTGAAGTATTTTGTTCGTATACAAGTGCTCCTTATAAAGATAAATTTACCTGTTTTTCTTGCGAAGAGGATTTTACAGACAGCGAAAACCAAGGATTCCTTTTACTAAAAGATGGAATGGTTCGTCTCAGATTAGATGGAAATGTACAAGATTGTAAAATTGAAGAAGCGGATAAACTGACTCAGGCCGCTTTAGCATGTGATAGATTGGCTTTTTTAGCAGATTAATATGAATACAGCTTCTAAACTTTCAGAAATACTAAATATTGAGATTGGTGACAAAATTGCTGTTGTAGGATGCAATGGAAAAACCTCAGTAATTGAAATATTGGCCTTTGAAAATATCAATAAAAAAGTATTGATAAGCCCAACCACCAAAATATTTTTTATGGCACAAAAAGATATTATTGTATGCACAACAGAAGAATCTTGCCGTATGCATTACCCTGTCAAAGGGGTGCAGTGCTTTGGTATTTTACAAAAAGCTGTTGAAGTTGGCGCATCACAAAAATTAAGTGCTTTGCCTCTCACTTTACTGGAATCGCTGGCAAAGTCTTATGATATTGTATTAATGGAAGCAGATGGATCCGGGGGATTGCCGTTCAAAGGATATAAAGATTATGAGCCGGTAATCCCCTCATTTTCATCCCGTAGTATAGCAGTAATTAACTTGCAGGCACTTTACCAACCCGCTACAAAATTATGCGTTCATAATTTGCCTGAATTTCTTTTGCAAACAGGCTTGCAAGAAAACGACATCATTGATGAGTATGCTATAGTTGCCATGGTTTGTGGCAAAAGTTCTATGCTTAAAAGTGAGTTTCTTCGCAACAAGCATAGTACATTGCTAATGAACGGAGCGGTTGATGAACAGCATTTTTCTGCGGCAAAGCAAATAGCTAACATAATACGGATGCAATATTTAGCTATAGATACTTTTGTAGTTGGATGTACTCGCAACAGAACTTGGAGAAAAATATGAATAAGTTAATTATTATCCGCGGGGGCGGAGATCTAGCTACCGGGGTCATTCAAAAATTTTTTAGAGCAGGATTTAATGTGCTTGTTTTAGAGACGAACTTCCCAACAGCCATAAGGCGCACTGTTTCACTAAGCGAAGCGGTTTATACCGGCACTACATTTGTGGAAGATATGACTTGTCAGCTTGTGTCCCCTGAAATATCTGAAATAAAAAAAATTTGGAGCCGCAATGAAATCCCTCTAATTATTGACTCGGAAGGTAAAATAATAGAAACTCTACAACCTGATGCTGTAATTGACGCTATAATGGCTAAATGCAACTTAGGAACAAATAGAAATATGGCTCCGATAACTATCGGACTAGGCCCGGGATTTGCTGCCAAAGTTGATGTAGATATAGTGATAGAAACCAAACGTGGGCACAATTTGGGGCGATTAATTATGGAAGGCTCTGCAATTCCTAACACAGGCATACCGGGGTTAATAGGCGGAAAAAGCACAGAAAGAGTACTATATGCTCCCAAAAGCGGAAAAATAAAGCACATTCGCAAAATAGGTGATCTCGTTCAACAAGGAGAAATTCTTTTTTATGTTTCAGATATGCCCGTACAAGCTCCTTTTGATGGATTACTGCGAGGTTTAATACAAGAAAATTTAGAAGTAAGCAAAGGAACAAAAGTAGGCGACGTAGACCCACGTAAAGATGTAGATGTATACACCATTTCTGACAAAGCCCGTTGCATCGGAGGTGGGGTTTTAGAGGCGTATTTGTACTTATGTACCCTCACCGGACGGTGATTCGATGCTTTCGTTATGAGGGAACGCAATTGAAAGGATAGTAAAATGAATACGGATGATGTATTACAATTTACAGCCGAAATGCAGAAACAAAAAGGAAAAGTCGCGCTTATTACAATCACCGGGGTTACAGGCTCAACTCCTGCCGGCATTGGTCAAATGATGGCGGTAACATCAAAAGGCGAAAGTGTAGGCACAGTAGGGGGAGGAGCGGCAGAGCACGCCCTTAAACAGAAGGCTGTTCAGGCTATAGAAGAAGGCAAAGCCTTTTTTACATTTTCATTTGAACTTAGTGAGACCGGTATGGTTTGTGGAGGCACTGTATCAGGATTTGGTAATGTATTTGGTATACAGCACCGCGTTGTAATATTTGGTGGCGGTCACATTGCACGATGCATTGCGCCTATTGCAGCAGTAGCGGGCTTTGATGTAACTATTGTAGAAGAAAGGGCTGAAATGGAGTCTTTTTTTTCCGGCTCTATCAATGCAAATGTCCGTTTTATTTTGTCTCATCCCGGAGAATATGAAGATAAGATTAGCTTAGATAAGAATACTTACGTGGTGATTACTACATACGGCCACCAAGCAGACCAAGCTGCATTAAACTTTTGCATAAATAAGGATTTAGCTTATTTAGGCATGATTGGATCAAAACGGAAAATAGAAGTAATAAAAAGCACTTTAGATTTTTCCGAAAAAGTAGTGAAGCACCTTTATGCTCCTATAGGGCTGGATATTGCAAGCGAAAAGCCCGGCGAAATTGCCGTTGGTATAGTAGCTGAAATATTAGCCGTTAAAAATAAAGGGATCTTGCGCCATAAAAAAGATGGCGAATATGTCTAAAGTTAGGAAGATGTTTTATGAAAAATTTTTTTGCTTATTTTATTTTTTTTGCCCTTTTTGCTGCATTAATGACCGGTTGTTCAAATTCTGAAAATGAAGCCGCAAGCAATAACGAGCTTGGGACACAAATTATGTTTAATGGCTCTTCAACGCTTGCATCTGTTATTGCATCCATTGCTGCTGATTTCAGTGAAACTTATGAAACTTGGGATAATGTTAATTCAAATTTTCCAAATGCGCCAATCTCCATTCATGTAGCTTCCGGCGGGTCCGGCCAAGGTATCAGAACTGTTATAGACCAAACCACAGATTTTGGAATGTTGGCACGAGAAGTAAGGGAATCTGAAAGAGAACAAATCTCTTATATTCAAGAATATCTGATTGGGATAGATGCTTTGACTGTTGCAATTAATCCTGAAAATCCACTTGCTTCCCTCAAGGATGGCTTAACAACAGAAGAAATTGTAAGAATATTTTCCGGCGAATATGAAACATGGAGAGATTTTGCCCCTTCCCTTCCCGATGAAGAAATTGTAGTTATCATAAGAGATATTGGCGGTGGTGCTCATGAAGTTTTCCAAGACAATATAATGGGTGATGTAGATGTTAGAATTGATGCTATACAAGCACCTTCTATGGGCGCGCTTGTAAATCGAGTAATTGAAAACAGAAATGCAATTGGATATGCTTCATTTGGTGTTTCTAACCAACATAAAGATAGTTTAGTTTTGCTTAATGTTGATGGCGTAGCACCAAGTATCGAAAATATAATGAATGGAAGCTACATAATTCAAAGGCCATTGCTGCTTGTGTTTTCCGGAGAACCTGATGATATTCAAAGCTCTTTTCTTGATGTTATATTGGGTGAAGAAGGACAAAGAAAGATTGAAGATATGGGGTTTATTCCAATAAATTAACCATCAATCGATCTCATTTTGTCACCAATTGATCGTTTTTATACGGTTAGGCAATGTCAAGAAAAATGAAACTTTATTTCTTGACATTGCCTTAATTTATATTTGACGAATTGTACCAAATCTAATAGAATAATCCTCTGTACAAAACCTCATATTCATGTAACTTACTACTTCTAAGGAGATCTTCTCATGAAAAAAGCTTCAGTAAAATTCTTGTTTTTCTTACTTATGACGATAGTACTATCATCTCATTACTTTATCTTTTCTGCTTATGCTAATCCTTTAGTCACTAATATTCGGATAGGCTTACTTGATGATTTTAGCAAAAGGACTTCTATTACCATTAACAATACAAGCATAATATATAATCAACACCATCGCTTGGAATCATCAATTGGATTTACGATAAGACCATATTATGTTCGGCAAATTGCTTTATATAGTGGAAACCAGCGATTGCGCATTTTTAATGATCCTATACAATTACAAGACTCTAATGGGGGCTTAATGTTACTTGATGGTACAGCATACCGTGGTGCTATAGAATTTGCACTGCTTGATAACTACGGTTTGACCGCTATCAACATCCTTCCGCTAGAAGAATACCTTTTTAGTGTTGTCCCTTCAGAAATGCCGGCAAGTTGGCATCCGGAAGCCCTAAAAGCCCAGGCTGTGGCTGCTCGTACTTATACAATTTTTACAATGTCACGAGGAAGTGTACACACAGGCTTTGATCTTTGCGATCGTGTACATTGCCAAGTGTATCGCGGGGTGGAATGGGAAAATACGGCATCTACTCAAGCAGTTTTGGCCACTACAGGGCTTGCACTATATTTTAATGGACAACTTATTGAAGCTGTATATTTTGCCAGCAGTGGTGGCAATACAGAAAATTCAGAAAATGTTTGGCTGGAGTCTCGTCCTTATCTACGCAGTGTACCGGATATCCATGAACATGAGCCTGTTGTTTGGAACAGAACTTTTACCCTATCAGAAATCACTACTTTGCTAAACCAAAATAACCACAGTATTGGGACAGCAACAGGAATATATATTGGAGGGTCACACCCTTCCGGCAGGGTAGAGTCTTTAATAATTAGCGGGACAACCGGACAAGTCATATTAACAGGTGAAGAAATACGTACTTTTTTTAGCACTTCTATTGATGGATCGTTAAAAAGTCGCAATTTCACTTTAACAGGGGATTTTGAAATGTTATCACCTATTAATATAGCCATCTTTGACGGCCATCAGGTTTTTGACATATCACCTGTAGGTTTATATGGGATCTCTGCCCAAGGAAATGCTTCAATTATGGAATCTTTTAGCAAAACAAGTGGTTCGGTTACTATAGCCCATGGGGAAAGTGTCCAGCCTCCTACTTCTGTATTAAGTGATGTTATTACAATAAATGGCAGAGGCTTTGGTCATGGAGTAGGTATGAGTCAAAGAGGTGCTAACGGAATGGCTTTGCGAGGATATACATTTAGGGATATATTAGCCCATTTTTATAGGAATACTACATTGCGTTAAATGATCATATTCTGTAACGTGTTGTCAAGGTTACAATGTTGGCAACCACGACATTCTAATTTAAAAATTGAGCGGAAATAGTCAAGAAAACGAGAAAGTATATCCAAGTCAAAGAGACTTTCCTTAAAAACACCGGTGAGGGGAAGTCTTTTTGGAGATTGGTATATTTTTACTCCAAAATTGCACAATAATAGTTTGATATTGATTTCAAATTAGAAAGACATTTATTACATAACCTAAAACTATATGAAAGTTTAATTAACAAATTTATATTCGTATCAAAGAGTTTTTTTGTGAAAATTCACTTCGAGTCTTTAATTATTACAAAAAGCCTTTAGTTTCTCCATGTACAGTGTCAAAATGTATTGGTATTATATTGGATAATATAGCAACTTAACTTTACGGGAACTCAGTATTTGGCGAAAAATACGCAAAGTTAAATTGCTATGTCGTATCTGTTAAGTACTAGTAGAAGAAAAGGAGGTTTTATTTGTGATGTGTAATGTTGGGCGAAAGCGCGTAATTGCCTATTTAGTTGCTTTCGCCATGGTGTTCAGCACATTTTCGCCACTGACTGTTATGGCGGAAGAAGGCAATGACATTGGAGATGGGTATGTTGAGGTTTTTATACCTGATCCTGAAGTGTCAGAAGATGAATCTGATGATAGCGAAAGCACTTCAGATTATGAAGGAGGAGATGATAACACTTACATCGAAGGAGATTATTCTTACAACTTAAATGATGATCTCAACGATGTAAACGTAGAAAATGATGAAGTATTTAATGGCAATGATGCCAATAATGAGTACGAGGATCAATACTACGATGAATACGCCACAGAAAATGAAGTTGGGTACAATTATGGAGAAAATGACTTTTATGATGAAATCGTTGTAGATTATTTTTCTTCTGCTTATGTACCTTATGTTCATGTTTCTTCTTACTTAAACCTAGATCCATTTATCTTGACACTTTCGGGAGATGTTGAAGTTATTTTCGATATGCAAGATGACCTTGTATTGCTTGGGCCGCTTACCGGAACAACATATTTACAAGAGTTTGGTAGCGGGATGAATGTAGCTGTTAATGAAGCTACAGTTGCAGGCGAAACTGTAAGATACATCCAAGTTCTTGAAGTAAACGATAACGGTCAGGGGCTTACCATCCTTACAAGTGACATGGATTTAGAAGAAGGCGATCGACTTATAGTTACCGGGCGTCCCGGAGCTAATTTCCCGGATGCTAACAGAAGTATGATGCTTCGCAGATCAGTTGGGATTGATTGGAATGATCAGCAATTGAATGCTGACAATGATCCTCAGCCAACTTTTTCACTATCACATATTATTAGTGCTGCTGAGTTAGCCCCCGGTGTTAACATTCATATTCATGCCAATACTTGGGGTGCTCCGGGATTAGACAATTCAGTTTTTTATATCGACAGCATCATCATTACTCGTGACCTTGGCGATGTTGAAGAAGATGATCGCGAAGTCATTTACTCTTTGACTGAAGATGCTTATATCCAATCTCTTACCGGTGCCGGCCCGGCAATGCTTATACAGCCTTTTACTACAACAAATCTTGCCGGCACACCATACTTGCAGCCAAGTGGTGGTGCTGTAATTACTGTTTACGAATATGATGATGTAAATTTCCTTCATGTAGGCGGTAGAAGCAATGATTGGGATGGCTTAGATCTTATGTTTGATCCTATGGATTTGCTTCCGGGTAATGTATACCATGTGCGTGTATCCGGGCGCATAGATGGTACAGCACCTGCCGGAGCTTCCATAATGCTTCAAGGGATTCCCGGTCATGATTGGACAAATAATACCAATATTTCCTCTAACGAAAGCTTTGTGCTTACCCACACCCTTTCTGCTTCAAACCTGGACAACTGGGACGTAATCCGTATCACTACAAACAGTGGCGGAGCATCAATGTCCTTCTACATCCACACAATAGAGTTTGGTACAGAACTTCCTGCTGATTTGCCTTTTACTCCACCGGGACTTCCCGGTGCAGGCGATGCGCTTTACTCTTTAGCTAACCACACAGAATTCCAAGATTTAGATATTGGCGATATATTTACAGGAGTAGCACCGTTACAAGGTGCAGGCACAGTCACTTTAACTGTAGTGGATCATGCAACTTATGCCGGAAATGCAATTTCACTTACAGGCAGAGGTGATCAAAACTGGCACAGCCTTGATGTTCTTTTAGGATCCGAAAATGTGAATTTAGCTGTCTACAATGAATATTCTGTAACAGTTGAAGGGCGAGTAATCGGCGTGCCTCCTGCCGGAGCAGAAGTATTCTTACAAGGTGCCGCCAACCCATGGCCTTTCTTGGCCGGTAGCGGCCCGTTAACCGAAGATGGTACATTTACGTTAACAGCTTATTTAGATGCATCCAATTTGCCTAATATAGGTGGAGCACTTAGAATTCAAACCAATGGTGATGGTATAGGAATGTCCTTCATCATTGATGATATTGAAATTGTGCTTGAATATGCAGGCGAACCTGAAGAAGAGCCGGAAAACGGCTATGAAACCGTACTGTACCGCTTGTCAGAAGATGCAGATGTTCAAGCTCTTTCTGCTTCTGCTTCATTTGCCGGCGGGCAATTTAATGATGTGTCACCATATTTAATCTCATCTGCTAACCCTACTATCACTGTTGTAGATGGTTCTTATGGTAATGCTTTGCAAATTACAGACAGACCGGCAGGCACTGGCGAGTGGTATGGAATTGATATTTTATTTAATCCAATGGGCTTGGTTTCTGGTGCCGTCTATGAATTTAGAGCATGGGGAAGTATTTACGGTGAGATTCCAATAAGTGAAGGAACCCCTGCAATGCAATTTGCACAACCAAATACCCCTTGGGGTGGCTATGCAGGTCATGTTGCAACCCTTGATAATGGCGAATGGACTTTAACTCTTAGACTTTCCGGAGCATTATTGAATTCAATTATTACAGGTCAAACTCAACCGGGCGTCCGAATTGCAACTAATGTACACGGACGAACCATGTCCTTCATCATTGATGAAATTGAAGTAGTTATGATTGGCGATCCGGAAGTAACCTTTATACTGGAGCATCAAATTACTTTTGATGATGCAAGCTGGGCAGCATACCAAGATTATCTATCAGCAGGCGATCAGATGACCGGTACAAGAGTAACCAACCGTGGTAATTCTGATAACTACTCTTTCCGCTTAGAGAATACAACAGGCAATTTTTACAGTGGTCAAGGTAATTACTTGCGTTTTGACCTGCCTGAAAATATTCCTAACGGTACAATGGTTAGAATCTCTTGGGATGTATTTGTACCTTCCGGAGAAAATCCGGATGCAACAACTATAGTTGGCCCGGGTTTGGTAATAAACAGCTTCTTTGGTACACCTGACTATCAGCCAACAAATACCCAACCTGAACCCGGAGACCTTGGCGGCAGAACTACCCCTATGGATGAATGGTTTAATACCACAGTAGAATTTATGGTAAACCATGAACAAGGTGGCCCGGGTTTAAATCATCTTATATTCCGTTTTAGGGTTAACAACAATACACAGCAGCCGGTTGTATTATACATTGACAATATCAATGTATATGTTGGCGGCACTATTGAGCTTACCCCTCCGGAATGGGATTTAGGCTTACCATCATTAGCAGAACTGTTTGAGCCTTGGTTCTTATTAGGAAACATATTCCCGGGCACAACATCTTCTGTAATGAACCAATTTAATACCCGTGAAATGTTTGCACACCATTTTAACGCTATAACAGGAGAAAACCATCATAAACCTGATCAAATAGCAGGCCCGGGAAGCCGTATTACGGTTCCGACTGTTGAAGAATTTGATTTTACTCATGCTGATGCTGTTGTAGATTTTGCTATAGAAAACGACATAACACTTGTTGGTCATGCATTTGTGTGGCATTCTCAATCTCCAAACTGGCTATTCCTTGAATCAGTTGGCGAACCTCTTACTCGCCAGCAAGCCAGGGACAACATGGAATTCTACATCCGTACAGTCTCTGAGCATTATGCAGAAAGAGGCTTGTTAGGAGCTTTCTATTCTTGGGACGTAGCTAATGAAGTTATTGCTTCCGGCGGCGGAACCTGGACATATAATTGGAAAGATCAAATTAGATCTACAGGTAATCCATGGCTTGATGCTTATGCTAACAATCCTAACCCACAGCCCGGTGATCATCCTACAGATTATATTTATGATGCATTTGTATTTGCCCGCAGGTATTTCCCATACTCCATACTTTACTATAACGATTATAATGAAGAAATTCCGGCAAAGCGCGATGCTATTGCAGCAATGGTAGAATACTTTAACGCACGTTGGGCGCATGACTTAGAAAACAACTATGAAGCTGTATCTGTTGGTACTGCATACAACGGACGCTTGCTTATTGAAGCTATTGGTATGCAAAGCCACTATCACTTGAGTGGATGGGAAACTAGCTTTGATAACGTACGCCCGGCTATCCAACGCTTTATTCAAACAGGCGCAAGAGTAAGTATCACTGAGCTGGATATCACTGTAGGTGGATTTGGCGGCCCGGCACCTGACGAAGCAGACTTGCCGGAATTATTTGCACAACAAGCTGCAACTTATGCAAGATTGTTTGGTTACTACTTGGAATTTGCTGACTATATTGGTCGTGTTGCTATTTGGGGACTTGCCGATAATCAAAGCTGGCGTGCAGCAGGGCATCCATTGCTCTTTGATGCTAACTTCGATGCAAAGCCGGCATTCCAAGCTATTGTAGATGTAGCAGAGAGCGCAACACGTCCTACAGTAAATCCACCAACTGTTACTACAGCACCCGGTTTGCCGGATGGTGAATTAGGTGTACGTTATACTACACAACTTAGTGTAACACGCAATAATAATTCGCCTCTTTTCTGGGAAGTAAGTGGTGGAAATTTACCTCCCGGCTTAGTATTGCATTCTCGTACCGGAGTGATTGAAGGAGTTCCAACTCAAAACGGTACCTTCACATTTACAGTAAGGATATCTAATTATGGTGGATATACTTACGAGACATTTACTATTGTTATTGGCGAAGAAGAAATCGGCAACCAAAATAATAACCAACAAGTAACACAGCCTCCTCCGGCAACAACAACTACGACTACTCAATTTGTCAGAACTACCGGTAGCAGGCGTCCAATTTCACCGGCTTCCAGACCGGGTGGTGGCAGAGTATCAGTAGATATAGGTGCAGGAATTGTAGCACCTAATGTTCAAATTGTTTTAATGCCTGTGGTAACAACAAGTAGACTTGCCGGAACCTTTATTGCATCCGGGGAAACAACTTTTACAATACACTTAACCTACGAAACCGGTGCAATACTTTCCGGCAGCGACATTGTAACTTTGGTAGAGAATAACAGAGATCTTCACATTCAAAGTGGACGCTTTACTGTAACATTTACCGTTGAGCAAATGACCCACTGGAATGTAAACGACGAAATAACTATTATAGTTAACCGGGTTGATGTTCTTCCGCGTCCTACTATGCCATTGTTAGAGTTTGTAGAAGTAATAGTGTTAATTAACCAAGTAGAAGTATCCGGCCTTGGAGCTTACGCGCTGGTATCCATCGACATATCTGACCTCAATCTTACTCCTGAAGAACTAGACGCTTTAAGCGCAGTAATTTTTGATCCTTATACCGGTCAATACACTATTATTATGGGTGGGTTCCCGGATGGTAATATGTTTATATTCCCTATCAGTGGCCCGGGACTGTTTGGCGTTGTAGTAGTTGGTTTAGAAGTCCAAGTTCCAACAATGCCTATAGTCGCTTTACCAATAGCTATACAACCTTCTTTGCGTTTTGTAATTGGAAGCACTTCATTTATGCAAGGCGACATTGCTTTAAGCTTAGATGCAGCACCATTCATTGATCCTGTTTATAACCGTACAATGCTTCCGCTTGCCGGTATAGCTTCCGCATTAGGAGCCAATGTACAGTGGGTAGAATACACCCGTACAGTTGTTATCACCAGGGATAGTATTGTGGTGACACTTCAAGTAGACACCCCGCTTCCTAATAATATGGGAATGCCTGTGATCATTGATGGCCGCACCTTTGTACCAATTGCTTACATTATAGAAGCTTTGGGAGCTAATGTGATGTGGGACGATAACACACAAGCTATATATGTAACTAACTAGCATTAAATTTAAAGTATAAACATTAACCCCAATGGCCTGCTTTGCGCTTGTAAAGCAGGCCATTGGGGTTTTATGTTGAACTGAAAACGTGCGCAACCGGTGACAAAATGAGATTGGTTACGTACGTTATTTATTACCGGATTAACTCAACTTGAAAAAAAATGAAAAATTCTGTATACTATTAGTGACGTATTTAAATCTCAAAAATCAATAATTATGAAGGTAAATAATCGCAAAAAATTACCACCATTTGCGACAATGATGACGCGACTCATTGTCCGATATCTAAAGGAGAAATTATATATGAAATATGACCTACTATTCAAAAACGCAAACATTATAACAATGGACAAAAGCCTTTCAAAATATGAATGGGTTGGCGTAAAAGACGGTAAAATTGCCACACTTGGTTTAGGTGACATTTCTAATGCTGAGTCCGCTATGGCAATTGATTTAGAAGGCAAAACTATTTTGCCCGGATTGATGGATTGTCACAGTCATGCAGTTGCTAAGGGGCTTTGCATGAATTCTGTAAATTTAGAAAACGTAAAAAGTATTGAAGAAGTATTATCTTTGTTGAAAGCAGAAGCTGACTCCAAAGATAGCGGCGAATGGGTGTTTGGTGTTAGCTTTCTCCCTCAATATGTAAAAGAAAATCGATACCCTACCAGATATGAATTAGATAGCATATGCGCCAATAATCCCTTGATGGTCACTGCTGCCACAATGCATGGATGTGCAATAAACACAAAAGCAATGGATATATGTCAAGTCCCGGACGATATGCCGGGAGTAGAGAAAGAAAATGGTATTCCGCTGGGAATATATGTATCAGACGAATCTTCTTTTTGTGCAATGCATAACGCGCTTGGTTCTCTCCCGGCCTCTGTAATTTGGAAATATATCAAAGATTGGGCTGAAAATTGCGCATCTAAAGGCATTACTGTTGCTCATAGCTTTTTTGGATTGTTTGTAAAAGGAAATACAGATTTAAAATTAGTTCTGGAGAGAAAAGCAGAACTTCCTGTTGAAGTGTTAGTATTCTATGAAACATGGAAAGTTGAAGATGCTATAGCTTTAGGACTGCCAAGAGTTGGAGGCTGCCTGACCCTGGACGGCTCGCCTTTTGAATTAACCCAGGCAAATTTTGAGCCTTACGCTTGCGATCCATCGGTAAGAGGCGTACTTTATCACAATGATTCAGAGGTTTACAATCTAGTTTCAAAAGCACATGCATCAAATATGCAAGTAACCCTTCACGCTGTAGGAGATCGTGCTATAGATCAATTGATTTATACATACAACAGGGTGATTAAAGAGCAAGGCAAAAAAGATCTTCGCCATAGAATAGAACATTTTTGTATGCCTACTCAAAAGCAAATTGAAATGGCCGCAGAATTTGGTATAATTCTTTCTATGCAACCTGGATTCACTTATTTATGGGATAAGGCAGAAGGCGGAAATTATGAATACATCCTTGGAAGAGAAAAAGCAAACCGAATGGATCCGTTTCCCCAAATATTAAAAGCAGGCAATATTATCTGTGCCGGGTCAGATTCTCCGGTAACAATGATAGATCCACTTAAAGATATAGCCGCTTGTGTAAATGGGCCTAACCCCATTAGAAATATTTCCGTTGATGAAGCTCTTAAAATGCTTACAGTTAATGCTGCTTATGCCGGAAATCTTGAAAAATTTAAAGGCAGTATTGAAGTTGGAAAAGATGCAGATTTTACAATTATCAACAAAGATCCTTATTTGTACGCTAACACTGAAGAAATTCATGACATGGAAGTTCTATACACAATAAGAGAAGGAAAAATAATGTATCAAAAATTATAGGATCTATCTCTTTGTACAAACACAAATCGCATTCACGCTGTACTATATTGCTTGAGTGGCTTGGGATTTTCATAATTCCTTGGAAATTATCTGTGGAAATTTTCTTGACTTTCCTGTTTATGAGTGATAAAATCCATCAAGTGTTGGGGAGTGGGCAAATGGCCCACTTTTTAATGCATTTTGATAGATACCTAAATATTTTAAAAAAGAGAGGTGAATAAATGCCAACCTTCAATCAATTGGTGCGTAAAGGCCGTAAAGCAGCAGAAAAGAAAAAGTCTGCGTCTCCTGCCATGTTAAAAGGATTAAATAGTATCCGTGGCAAACAAACAGACCAGGCTTCTCCGCAAAAACGCGGTGTGTGTACCTATGTACGTACTGCTACCCCAAGAAAGCCTAATTCTGCCCTTCGTAAAATCGCTAGAGTACGTATGTCCAACCAGATGGAAGCTACTTGCTATATTCCCGGTGAGGGACATAACCTTCAAGAGCATAGTGTTGTTCTTGTAAGGGGTGGCCGTGTACGGGACGTTCCCGGTGTTAGATATCATATCGTCCGTGGGACGCTGGATACTGCCGGTGTTGCCAACCGTAACCAGGCTCGGTCAAAATATGGTGCCAAGAAGGCCAAAAAGAAGTAACCGGAGATATACCAGCCGTTAGATTTGCGCTGTTCAATATAAATTTGTTGAGGCGCGGACGTTTGGTTAGTTATCACTACCATTCGAGTACCGGCGAGGGTTTCTCGCAAAGGAGGGAAGTAGCGTGCCACGTAAAGGCCATGTACCAAAAAGGCAAGTTTTGCCCGATCCTGTGTATAAAAGCAGGACTGTTACCAAATTAATAAACACCGTTATGCTGGATGGTAAAAAAGGCGTTGCAGAACGCATTGTATATTCAGCTTTTGAAAAGGTGGCAGAACGTCGGGAAAACCCGGCATTAGAATCTTTTGAAGAGGCATTGGGCAACATTATGCCTATGCTGGAAGTTAAAGCCAGACGTGTAGGCGGTGCCACTTATCAGGTGCCAATTGAAATAAGGCCGGACAGACGCCAAGCTTTAGGGCTTCGTTGGTTGGTTCATTTTGCAAGAGCAAGAAGCGAACGTACCATGGAAGAGCGGCTGGCTAACGAAATTATGGACGCTGTAAATAGTACCGGCGGCGCAGTCCGCAGGAAAGAAGAAATGCATCGTATGGCAGAAGCCAACCGGGCATTCTCCCACTATAAGTGGTAGAAAGAGGTTATCGTAGTGTCAAATCGTGCTTTCCCGCTGGAAAGAACTAGAAATATAGGAATCATGGCGCATATCGACGCCGGTAAAACAACCCTGTCTGAACGCATATTGTATTATACCGGCCGTACGTATAAAATTGGCGACACTCATGAAGGTACCGCCACTATGGACTGGATGGAACAAGAGCAGGAGCGGGGCATTACCATAACGTCTGCTGCCACGACTACCCAGTGGGAGAACCATCGAATTAATATTATCGATACCCCGGGCCACGTAGATTTTACTGTAGAAGTTGAACGTTCTTTGAGAGTACTTGATGGTGCTGTTGGTGTTTTTTGCGCTAAAGGTGGCGTAGAGCCTCAATCAGAAACTGTTTGGCGTCAAGCAGATAAGTACATGGTTCCTCGTATGGCTTACGTTAATAAGATGGACATCATGGGTGCAGATTTCCTCAATGTTGTAGGTATGGTAAAGGATCGCTTAGGTGCTAATGCTGTTCCTGTTCAATTACCTATCGGCGCAGAGGATACTTTTGTTGGCGTAGTTGACTTGATGGATATGAAGGCATATATATATCAGGACAAAGAAGGCCACGACATTAAAGTAGACGATATCCCTGATGATATGAAAGATCTTGCAGAAGAATACCGCACAAATATGATAGAATCAATTGCAGAAACAGATGAAGATCTTACAGAGAAGTATCTGGCCGGCGAAGAAATTTCTGTAGAAGAACTTAAAGTTGCTTTGCGCAAAGCTTGCATATCCACAGAAATTACCCCGGTATTTTGCGGTTCTGCTTACAAAAACAAAGGTGTACAAAAATTGCTGGATGGTATTGTAGCCTATTTGCCGGCTCCAACAGATATACCACCTATACAAGGCATTGATGTAGACACCGAAGAGCCTATTACTCGCGAACATTCTGATGAAGAGCCTTTTGCGGCTTTGGCATTTAAAATTATGAATGATCCGTTTGTGGGTAAGCTGGCATTCTTTAGAGTATATTCAGGCACTTTAACTGCCGGATCCTATATTCAAAACTCTGTAAAGGGTAAAAAAGAGCGTATTGGCCGTATCCTTCAAATGCACGCTAACCACCGTGAAGAGGTTCAGCAAGTGTATGCAGGGGATATTGCCGCAGCGGTAGGGTTAAAATTAACTACTACCGGTGATACTCTCTGTGATGAAAAGCATGAAGTAATACTGGAATCTATGAACTTTCCTGAGCCTGTTATATCGGTGGCAATTGAACCTAAAACAAAAGCCGGACGAGACAAAATGGGCATAGCTTTAAGCAAGCTTTCTGAGGAAGATCCTACTTTCAGAACTCATACAGACCAAGACTCCGGCCAAACTATTATTGCCGGAATGGGCGAATTGCATCTTGAAATTATTGTAGATCGTCTATTAAGGGAATTTAGAGTAGAAGCCAATGTAGGTAAGCCTCAAGTGGCATACCGCGAAGCGTTCTCAAAAGCCGTTGACGTAGAAGGCAAATATGTGCGTCAGTCCGGTGGACGTGGTCAGTATGGTCATTGTAAAATAAAATTTGAGCCTATGGATGCTAACGACACTGACAAACCTTACGAATTTGTTAACCAAATTGTAGGTGGTGCTATTCCAAAAGAATATATACCGGCTATAGATGGTGGCATACAAGAGGCTATGCAGTCGGGTATTATCGGCGGCTATCCCGTTTTGGGACTGCGCGCTGTTGTATACGATGGCAGTTACCATGATGTAGACTCGTCAGAAATGGCTTTCCGTATTGCCGGATCCATGGCGTTTAAAGATGCCATGAGAAAAAGTGATCCTAAATTGCTTGAACCTATTATGAAAGTGGACGTAACTGTTCCCGAAGAATATATGGGTGATGTTATAGGCGATCTTAACAGCCGCCGGGGTCGCATTGAAGGCATGGAAGCCATGGGTAACGCTCAAGTGGTTCATGGATATGTGCCTTTAGCTGAGATGTTTGGATACGCAACAGATTTGCGTTCTAATACTCAAGGCCGCGGCGTATATAGTATGGAAGTTCACCACTACGAACCTGTGCCAAAGAGTGTGCAGGAAAAAGTGACAGGTGCCCAAAATTAGGCAATCATTGCTTTAGGGCTAAAAATTATATAATTGTACAGGGATTATTAAAAAATCCCCAAGCCGCCCATAATAAAGAGGAGGAAGTTGTAATGGCAAAAGCCAAGTTTGAAAGAAATAAGCCTCACGTAAACATCGGTACCATAGGCCACGTTGACCATGGTAAAACAACCTTAACAGCCGCTATTACCAAAACACTTGCTGAAAGATACAAGCTTAGCGAGTTTGTTGATTTTGACAAAATTGATAAAGCACCGGAAGAAAAGGCTCGCGGTATCACAATTTCTACCACTCACGTAGAATATGAAACCCCTAACCGCCACTATGCCCACGTTGACTGCCCGGGCCATGCTGACTATGTTAAAAACATGATCACAGGTGCTGCTCAAATGGACGGTGCTATTCTGGTTGTTGCTGCTACAGACAGCGTTATGGCACAAACTCGCGAGCATATCCTTTTGGCTCGTCAGGTTAACGTGCCTTATATCGTAGTATTTATGAATAAATGCGACTTGGTAGATGACGAAGAAATGTTAGAATTGGTTGAAATGGAAATTCGTGACTTGTTGTCAGAATACGAATTCCCGGGTGATGACACTCCTGTTATCCGCGGTTCTGCCTTCCAAGCATTGCAAGACACTACCAATCAATGGGGCGACAAAATCGTTGAACTTTTTGAAATCATCGACGAATACATTCCTACTCCGGAACGTGACAGCGAAAAGCCTTTCCTTATGCCTGTTGAGGACGTATTCTCTATCACCGGCCGCGGAACAGTTGCTACCGGCCGTGTAGAGCGTGGTACTCTTAAAGTTCAAGATGAAGTTGAAATCGTTGGTCTTACCGACGAAACCCGTAAAGTTGTTGTTACCGGTATCGAAATGTTCCATAAACTTTTGGATAATGCAGAAGCCGGCGACAATGCAGGTTTGCTATTGCGTGGTGTACAACGTACAGATATTGAACGTGGTCAAGTATTGGCCAAGCCCGGCAGTATCAAATCTCATACAAAATTTACTGCACAAGTATACGTATTGTCTGAGTCTGAAGGTGGCCGTCATAAGCCTTTCTTCAATAACTATCGTCCACAGTTCTACTTCCGTACAACAGACGTTACAGGTGTTATCAATTTGCCTGAAGGCGTAGAAATGTGTATGCCCGGCGACAATATTGAAATGACTGTTGAGTTGATCACTCCTATCGCTATGGAACAAGGCTTGCGTTTTGCTATCCGCGAAGGCGGACGTACTGTTGGCGCAGGATCTGTTGTTACTATTATTGAATAAGAATTTATAAATATTAGCATTAAGCAAAAGAGGCTGTTCAAAACTGTAAAAAGCAGTTGGGAACAGCCTCTTTTTTATGAAATTAAGAGGAGATTTATTTTATGAAGAAATTGTTAATTACAACTCTGGTGTTGTCCACATTACTTATCTTGGTTGCTTGTGGAGATAATACTAATGAAAATCCTATTACACCTACGCTAAACGAAGTAGCAAATAACCGGCAACTATCAACCCCCCAAGATCCTGTATCAACACCTGAACCGTCTGCAACGCCGGAGCCGGACAATGATCAGCCTTGCGAATTGACTATTGAAGAACTTGGTCAAATGATTGTTGCCGCAGGCCAATTTTGGGAGGATTGGTGGAACTTGGCCGGGCCATTTGCCGGAGATGCCCCGGAATGGGAACAAATTCCTGAGCATTACGTTTTTGACTCCCCTGAGTACACTGAAATAACAGAGCGAAATTACGCAAGGTGGGCGGAGTACCGGGCAAAATACCCTGATGATTTGCCTGATGGACGAGCATGGTCACGTGTTGGGTCAAACTCTCCATTTTCAAGCATAAATGATATACGCAATTACTTATTGCAATTGCATACCGAAGAATGGGTAGATGCAAATTTGTTTGGTGAATGGCCGCTGTTCTATGAACGTGATGGTATGCTTTTTGCAGATGGCACAAGAGCAGGCTTTCCTCGTGCAGATTGGAATACTGCCGAACACACCTTGATTGAACAAGAAGGCAACCGCACTGTAGTTGAAACAACAGTTTTGTACGGCTCGTGGCATAGGGGCTATGATTACGCATATCTATCAATAGCAAGGTACCAATTTATTTTTATCAATGGCAAAATCACTAACGGCTTAGGTTCCTTCTTTAGAGAAGATGCAGGTATTATTTGGGAATCACTCCCGCCTACAATAGGGCAACTTGGTAGATTAATTGAATCTAACGGCCGATTTTGGGAATCTTGGTGGAATTTACATTGGAGTTTTCAAGAGTTTAATCGATATGATTGGTTTCAAGTTGATGGGCAAGATATTGTAAGGCTCCTACCTGCTTCGGGCTTTGAAAGCATAGATGACATCCGCCGGCGTTTATCATGGAGCTACACCGAAGATTGGATAAACCGTGAACTTGCGGCCAACAATGCACCATTCATTGAACATAATGAAGGTCTTTATATCAATTTCACAAGAAACGTACATCTGCGCCGCCCCGATTGGGATACAGCCACACATACTTTGATTGAGCAAAGCGAGGATGGACTACATTCCGTGGTGGAAACAAGAGTTATAGTCAGCTACCAGACATACCTTGATCCGCTTCCTGAAGAAGTTGTATACCGCTTCACCTTTGTAGATAGGCTAATTGACAGTGGTCGTGGTGCTTGGTAACATCAAGCACCACTTGAGCAAGGATAACTTTATTTACATTAAGGTCTGCCTGAGCTACGATACTTGCATAAAACATCCGTCCCCTTCCAAAGTTTTTGTTCAAACTTCTTTCAAAAAGTTTGTTGGTGTGGGTGACAAGGAGGAATCATTATGCAAGATGTTGGAAAAAATATTGCTCGGTTGCGCCGCGAGCGCGATATGACACAAGTAGAATTGGCAGAGAAGTTAATGGTTAGTTATCAAGCTGTGTCCAGTTGGGAAAGAGGCTTAACCATGCCGGATGTTTCTAAATTGCCGGAAATTTCTCAAATACTAAAGGTTTCAATTGATGAATTGCTTGGAAATAGTAAGCAAGCAGAAATGGTTAAGCATGTGCTAAAGCAAGGTTCCGGCGTATTTAGCACTCAAGAGCCTCAACTAGGCCATCAACTAGGCCAAATAGCAGAAATTGCTCCCGCTTTAAAGCCCAGTCAATTAGATGATTTAGTAGAAACGGCAAGAAAGAACATCCGACACATTGATATTGATGGCTTATATGAACTGGCACCCTACATGGAACAACATGTTATAGATCAGCTAGCTCAGCAAATTGCTGAGGTTGACGGCATTGACATTGACGAATTATGCGAATTAGCTGAATATCTCAGCAAAGAAGCATTAGTTGAGCTAGCTGAAAAAGCCAAAGATGCAGGAGATGTTGAAAATTTATGCAGCATCGCTCCATATTTATCCAAAGAAACCCTGGGTCAATTAGCTTTAAAAGTTGCAAATATAGACGATATTGAAAATTTATGCTATCTTGCACCTTATATCAGCCTGGAAGTATTGCAGCAATTGGCACTAAGAGCCTTGGAAAATGATTGCGATATAGATGAACTAGCCTCCCTTACATCTTATCTTAGCAAAAAACAAATGAGTGAGCTTGTAATAAAAGCCTTTGGCAAACAGTGACAGCAGATTCTAAGCATCAGAAAGCATATTGTAGCTCCTTAAATGTGCTTCATCTTTTTGGCATACGTTGCAACAGTACATTGTAGTACTGCACACTGTTAATTTCATTCCATATAATCGGTACAATTTAACTAATTGTTTTAACATATCTTCATCTTTAAAGTAGCATTTATCTATAAATATGTGTGTTAACTCCGCATCCACTTTGCTAATTCTGCCGCGAGGCAAAAAATCTGAACCCGCAAATTCACCTGCGTAAACTTTGTTAATATAATTTCCGTAAAAACACTCATGACGCATTGCCCTTAAATGAGGATTTTTAGAATTGCTTCTGGCTAAAGGGTTAATATTAATAATTTCAGAAAACAAACACTCGGAATAGTAGTCCGGGATAAGTTGACCATTATGTATATAGAAAATCCCCTCTATAGGCTCATCACTGTTTTCTACTTCATGTCGTCTGGTTTCATAAATAGATAAAGATCGTTTCATTTCTTCAAGAGCTTTTGATTTTTTATATGTTGCTAATGGATTGTTATCAAACAAGGAATTTTTCATCTTGCTGATCATGTTTTTTATATCCATATGTACCCCTCCACACATCTAATTGAACGCTTTTAGTTGATTTTTTTGAAATCTGTTTGTTTTAATTATATCACTTTATATTCATTATAGCTATACCTAAATTAAAAAAATGCGCAACCGGTGACAAAATGAGACCGGTTGCGCGCATGGTTTCAATAGGAAAATCTCGTTTTAATCACATTAATCATCATTTTCATTTTCAAATTTTAGTGGGTAATTCTCTCCTTTCCAACACATTTTTTGTACGCAAAAAGGCACGCAGGGACGTCAGTCTTTCGACTGAAATCACCCACGCGCCCCAATTAAAACGAAAGCATATGTAGAAGGACGGCAAACAGCAGGTACACCCGCAAGTGAACTGCACAATAATACTACCCCCTATTATCCGCCGCCTTTTTGCGCGTTCATTGTATTACAAGCGGAAACAGAGTATAATACCTATTGCTACAGCGACAGGCTTCCTGTGTTTGTTGTGGATGATGGTTGAGGTCATCCCTGCAAGCGTTGGTTGGTGTTTCCTAGGCACCTTCCAAACGCTGTGGTTCCATAAATCTGTAAAGCTTTATTACACTTGTTACACTTGGATATTAGCATGAACTTTGCTAAATTTCAATATGTTTTTTTCCATATATTTAAAATTACATTTTTTTTACTACATTTTTGCGTATTCATAGTTTTTCATATAAAAGGAGCTACTACCATGGAAATTAAAAAATCCAGCAAACTTAACAATGTCCGATATGACATTAGAGGCCCGGTAACTGATCTTGCTTATCAAATGGAACAAGAGGGCACACCCGTAGTTAAGCTTAACACGGGCAACCCGGCTGCTTTTGGCTTTAAGCCACCGGATTATTCAAGCATACTTGAAAATGAATTGCAGCTAACAGCCGCATATTCTAGTTCCAAAGGATTAACAGAGGCTCGGGAAGCTATTGCTGCATACGAAAGCAGCAAGGGTATCCCCAATATAAAAATAGATAATGTTTTTACAGGCAATGGTGTGAGTGAATTAATATCTATTTCTCTTAACGCTCTATTAAATGATAATGATGAGATTTTGATTCCAACGCCTGACTATCCTCTGTGGACAGCAGCGGCTAGATTAGCAGGCGGAAAGGTAGTTCATTATTTATGTGACGAATCTGCTTCTTGGTTCCCGGATATGGACGACATTAAAAGAAAGATTACCCCACGAACCAAAGCTATTGTTGTAATTAGCCCAAACAATCCTACCGGAGCGGTGTATCCAAAGGAAATTTTAGAAGGGATATGTAATTTAGCAAGACAACATAATCTGTTAATATTCTCTGATGAAATATACGACCGTATGTTAATGGACGATGCTAAACATATTGCAATTTCTTCTCTTGCGCCTGATTTGCCTGTTATAACCATGAACGGTTTATCTAAATCTCACCAATTATGCGGTTTTCGTTGTGGCTGGATGGTGATAAGTGGAGATCTTTCAAATGCAGGAAATTATATTGAGGGCATTAATGTACTAGCTTCTATGCGTCTATGTGCTAATGTAAATGCCCAAGCTATTATTCCGGCAGCTTTAAAAGATCCGCATTTTGTACGCAACTCTTTACTTCCCGGGGGACGCCTGTATGAACAACGAGAACAAGCCTATGTTGGCTTAAACAGCATACCCGGTATTAGTGTAGTAAAATCAAGTGCAGGATTATACTTGTTTCCTAAACTAGATAATGAGCAATTGAACATACATGATGACGAGAAGTTTGTACTGGACTTTCTGCGTGAAAAACATGTTTTGTTAACTCATGGAGGCAGTTATAATTGGGATAAGCCTGATCACTTTAGATTAGTGTATTTGCCGGAAAAAGAAGTTTTAGCTGATGTGATTGAGCGTCTAAGAGATTTTTTGAGTAATTATCGGCAATCGTAGTTAACTATGCGGTTCCAATAATTGTAATTGAACGTGCGTTAGCGTCTAAAGCCAAATCAATATATTCGTTAGGTGAGGTTTTGCATTCGTGCAAAACCTTAACTAATGGGCGTATCATAAAATCCGGTTTATTTTCAACTACAATTGCTTTTCTTCCGTCAGAAAGTATTACGCCTGTGCCGACAGGGAATGGGGCAACTTTACGCATAAAAGCACTAACAATTTGAGGGTCAAAGTGTTCACCTGCGTTACCCATAATATATTCATATGCTTCAGAAGCAAGTGCCGCGTCTTTGTAAGTTCGTTTTGATGAAATTGCGTCATAAACATCTGTGATGGCAATGATTCTTGAAAAGAAGGGGATTTCGTCTCCGGAAATATTTTTTGGATAGCCCCCACCTCCATATTTTTCATGATGATATAATGCGCCGTTGCACACACCTTTTGGTTGTTTCAAAATGTTTTTAAGGCAATCATAGCCAAGCAATGAATGTCTTTTTACTTCGCTAAATTCTTCAGGTGTGAGGTTTGAAGGTTTGTTTATTATGTTTTTTGCGATAAACATTTTTCCGATATCGTGAAAAAATGCCGCTTTGCCAAGTTGTATTAGCTTGCTTTTTCCTATTTTAAGTTCTTTTCCTAAAATGAGACTCAAAATTCCAACATCAACGCAGTGCTGAAAGGTATAATCATCATAGGTTTTTAACGATACAATATTTATTAATGCGTTTGTGTTTGATGCAATTTGGGCTATCATGTCTGTAATAATGTGCTCTATCTCGTTAACCGTTTGATCACCTTTCATAATTTCTGTAAATTTTGTATTAGAAAAAAGACCTTGAAGAGCCACGATTGCGTTATTGCGGATAACAGGGTCTACTATTTCTACAATATTAATATCTTTTGAAAATTCGTCATCAATATATATTCCGGGATAACCAAGTTCTTGTAAGGCTTCAATATGGTTTTGTTTTAAGACAACACCTTTTTTAAGCAAAAGAGCACCATTGTTCCCATATAAACTTCTCCCGATGGTCATCCCTATTTTACAGTTATCCAGATTTACAAATCTCAATATAATTATCCTTTACAATTTTTTTGCTTATTCAGAAGCTGTATTCAACCCATTGAAACACTGTCTTGGCGGTCAATTTTCCGCATTTCTGCGTCAATTTCTCCCAGTGTACCTTTGTGGCTATGTACTACAAGAGCCATGTACTACATATTTAGCATTAACATTTGGAGATTATACAGGAATCTTAACTTAGATGCAATGGATTCTAATACATTTTTTAGGATAAAAATATGAAAAAAAAAGCCAATGTCCACAATTTTTGGACACCGGCTTAGGTGCTTCTCGAAAAATGCAAATAATCTTCTAATGTTCCCAAGATCCCATAACGAGTTACATAGTTAATAATTTCCATTTCATTTATAGTAGCAATAGTGACAGTTTTAGTACGATCTATCACTGTTATTACAAGAATGTGATCCCAGCCCATGCTTTCAACTATCTTAGCCAAAGGATAATTAGCTTTTGCACATAAAGGTTTAATAGGTAACATGCCTTTTGATAATCTGCCGGACTTATTTAGCATGGCCAAATAAAATTCTCCTGTCAGCTCAACTTTTATATTACAGTTTTGCCGCCAAAGAGTAAACCCAACAAGCAACATGGTAAAGTTTGGGGCATATAAAATAGCTTGAACCACTCCCAATGCCATTAAAACAATGCAACATATTTGCCCTATACGTATTGCACGACGGTTTGCACGCATAGCACCTAAGTGGTTTCCCATCCACAATTGAAACAACTTTGCTCCGTCCAATGGAAAAATGGGCAGCAGATTAAAGATACCTAATATTAAATTGTAAAAACCGAATGACTCCATACCTATGCTTACAAAAAACTGCATATTCTGCTCAATCAGGAACCATAACAAAAAATTACATGCCGGCCCTGCGGCTATAACTGCTGTCCGCTTCCAAGGAGTTAAGCGATCCATACGATTAATGCGCGCTATTTCTCCCAATGCACTGATGCGTAGCTGAATAGTTTTGCATCCAAAGGCTTTAGCAACCACTATATGAGCAAGTTCATGTAAAGTTACTGCTGAAATAACCATTAAAAAAACAATGCCCAGACCCATGATCCAAAAAATTGCCGCTGCCAGCCAAAATGATAAATGTATCTTTATCATCGGCCGGCATATTCTAATGCGGCATTAGTTGATAAATTTAAATTTACCCTGGTTAAAGGATCCAACCGCTGACCATTACGCGAAATTCCATAATGAAGATGCGGGCCGGTAGATTGCCCTGTATTGCCGGACAGCGCAACTTTTTGCCCTCTAGCTACCCGATCATTTACATTAACTTTGAACTCGCTAAGGTGAGCGTAAACAATATGGTATCCATAGTCACATCGAAGGCGCATATATTTGCCGTTAACAGGGGTATCGCCTACATGGTATACAGTAGCATAACGGACAGCTAATACCGGAGTGCCAACGGGCACAGCAATATCTAATCCTGTATGAAACTCTGCCTCTTGAGTAACCGGGTTAGTCCGCATTCCAAATAACGAAGTTACCAACCCTTCTACCGGGTTAATCCAATCATACCTACCGGATGATTCTGATGCAATTGATTCTAACACCGACACAATAATATCTGTCGATTCTACAGCTCCGGCAATGTTATCGGCTCCGGAGCTGTAGTCTGTAAATCGTCACTATCCGTCCAGCCGAATATTTCTCGCAGCATATCCTCATCTATACGAGGAGCTACGGTTTGTCCTTCTATTGGCAAAGATTGAAATTCTAAAGCATCATAACCAATTGGAGTATCTGCATCTCCTAAATCTTCACCTAAAAATCTACGAACCTCTATAGCCACCTGCTCTATTGTAATGTTCCCTGATATGGCTTGGTTGAGGTTAGTTACAATATTTGCTGCCTGTGGATGATCTGTTAGGTTTAAAACCAATACTACTGTAAAAATGATTCCGCTGATTATCCCTTGAACAATAAGTTTTTCTCTAAAGCTAATTGTTTCCGGCGTGTCATCTTTATTATCTTTATCATCTTTATCGTTTTTACCATGCTTATCATGTTTACCATGTCTATCAGGTTTAATATGATAAGCAAAATGACCACTCTCCTGATTTTGAAACATTGGCTTATGGATACTATGGCTTATAGCATGTTGGTCAGGTTCTTGAGGGTTCGGACGCAACTTTGACGGCGTGTATCGCCGATAGTGTTCCCTTTCCATATGATGTCTCCTTAGTCATATTTTATAGCACTTTCAGTATTTCATAAACATATGCTTAGCCTAGCTAAACTATTCCGGGGCATAAAAAAAGCACCTAAACCCGATGCTTGCTCACATTACCTATATGTATCTGCCGACATTAGTTGTCGGCATTGATGTTATAAAATTGTTATTTGTAATTTGTTACTAATGATAAGATATGTTAGCCCCTATAGCTTGAAGGTCCAGCTCAATTTGCTGGTATCCTCTCTCTACGTGGTGGCTATTTGTTACAGTTGTTTCTCCTTCTGCAACTAAACCTGCTAAGATCAATGCTGCCCCACAGCGTAAATCTGTTGCCTCCACGGATGCTCCTTTTAGCTGTTCCACTCCACGTACTACAAAGTTTCTGCCATCTTGCATTACCATAATATCCGCGCCCATCCGTTGAAGTTCCGGAACGTGCCCAAATCTACAACTAAAGATATTTTCTGCCACTACGGAAGTTCCATCAGCTACAGACAGAGCTGTTACAAATGGGGCTTGCAAATCTGTAGGAAATCCCGGGTGCGGACTTGTTTCCAGCTTTGAAACATACTGAAGCCTGGGCGGTGCTTTTAGTGTTATAGTATTTCCTGTTTCAGATATTTGACAACCCATTTCAGCAAGTTTTGCTGTAACCGGGACTATATCCCGAGGCCAAATATCTACAAGAGATACTTCCCCACCTGTAATGGCAACAGCGGTCAAATAGGTACCGGCAACAATCCTATCCGGCATAACACTATGTTCCACTGAATGAAGTTTTTCTGCTCCATTGATAACTATTGTGCTGGTGCCGGCACCTTTTATTTTTGCTCCCATACCATTGAGAAAGTGCTCAAGGTCTACAATTTCAGGTTCCCGAGCCGCATTTAAGATCACTGTTTCTCCGATAGATAAAGCTGCCGCAAGCATAATATTTTCTGTAGCACCTACGCTCGGAAAATCCAAGTGGATTTGTGTACCTTGCATTTGCATTGTGCGACAGCATAGCATATCCCCCGTTTTTATAGCCGCCCCCATTTTTTTTAGAGATTTAACATGCATATCTATTGGTCGGTTTCCCAGTTTACATCCTCCCGGAAAACTGATGTCTGCCTTTCCAAACCGCCCAAGTAGACTACCCATAAATAAGACTGAGGATCGCATCATGTTTGTAAATTTCTCCGGAACATTCCAATTGTGAGCCTTTGAAGAATCTACTATTATGGTATTTCCAAACTTATCTCCGTGGTTACTTTTTTCTATTGTAACTGTACACCCTATATGCTTCAGTATTTCAATGGATATAAAGGTATCTTGTATAAGCGGACAATTGTGCAGTATACTTTCTGAACCATTTAGTACCGTTGCCGCAAATATTGGCAGTACTGCATTTTTACTTCCGCCTATCCTTACCTCACCTTTAAGACGCTTACCACCCTTAATGCGATATTCGCCCATTAGTTCACCCCTTGTCATAATATAGCAATAAACAAGTTAAATGTTAAACCATGGACTATAATATGCAAAGTTGTACGTGCGGGTGCAACTGCATTTAAACGGACACAAAGTTTAAAACGAATGATGCAAATGGTGTGTGAATTGGTTAAGGGGCTTTTGGTTTGAAATTTTACATTTACTTATTGTGGGAAAACATGCTATAATGGGACAAATTAACATGATGACTATAATGCGAGTCTAAAGTTACATAACTGAAAGTGTTAGGTATGTGGGGGATTAAAAATGTGGTTTTTATTTCTATTCAGATTAATTTTACTCATTATTGGTATAGTGGCACTTTATATTGCAATTAAAAAGCGGGATATAGTTGCTGCGTGGCCAGCCGCATTTACTTTGTTATTATTTATTTACAGTGAATTAATCGAACCTCCTGATATCATACATATTCAGCCACCTCAAGTACCAACACCTACGCCTGAGCCGCCAGTAGTACCTACGCCTGAGCCGCCAGCAGTACCAACACCTACGCCTGAGCCGCCAGCAGTACCAACACCTACGCCTGAGCTGCCAGTAGTACCAACACCTACGCCTGAGCCGCCAGCAGTACCAACACC